>JAQCIA010000086.1 GCA_027620105.1 Verrucomicrobiota bacterium
GTCGGTGGTGCCCTGACCAACATCGCCGTCACCCTGAGTGGTCGCGTGCCCGTGAACTTGAATTTTACCGCCTCGCGCGAGGCGCTGGCCTATGCCATCAAGCAAAGCGACCTGCGCACCATTGTTTCCTCGCGCGCCTTTATCGAGAAACTGGAAAACTTCTCACCACCCTCCGGCCTCCTGTTCCTCGAGGATTTGCTGCCGCGGATTTCCACACGCAACCGGCTGAGCGCCCTACTCGCTGCCCGCTGCGCCCCGGCGCGCTGGCTGATGTGCCACCGCCGGCCAACGCCCGACGATCTGGCGACCATCATCTTTTCCTCGGGAAGCACCGGCCTGCCGAAGGGCGTCATGCTCACCCACCACAATCTGCTGTCGAACGTGGAAGCCTTCGCCTCCGTCTTCGGTTTTGAACACACGGATCGCGTCTGCGCCATCCTCCCGCTGTTTCACTCCTTCGGCTTCACCGCCACCCTCTGGTGCCCGATGATTCTCGGTTTCCGCGCGCACTACCACCCGAACCCGCTCGACTCCGCCAAAATCACCGAAGTCGTCCGCACCGAGCGCCTGACCGTTCTGCTGACCACCCCGACCTTCCTGCTGGCATATATCCGCCGCGCGAAGCGCGAGGACTTCGCGTCCCTGCGCAGCGTGATCACCGGCGCCGAAAAGCTGAAGACACGCGTGGCTGACGCCTTCGCCGAGCAGTTTGGCATCCGTCCACTGGAAGGCTATGGCAGCACCGAACTCTCGCCCGTCGTCTCCATCAACCTGCCGGACTACGTCCGAGGCGGCGTGGCCCAGACCGGGACAAAACCCGGCAGCACCGGGCACCCGCTGCCCGGCATCGCCGTGCGCATCACCGACCCCGAAACCGGCGCCACGTTGCCCATCGGCGCCGATGGCCTCGTCCGCGTGAAAGGCCCCAACGTGATGCGCGGCTATCTGAACGATCCGGCCAGAACCGCGGAAGCGCTGCACGACGGTTGGTACAACACCGGCGACATCGGCCATATCGACGAGGATGGCTTCATCTTCCTCGTCGACCGCCTCGCGCGCTTCAGCAAAATTGGCGGCGAGATGGTGCCACACGTCGGCGTTGAAGAAAAAATCATGGCCGGCCTGGACGCCACGCAGGCGTCCATCGCCGTCACCGCCGCGCCAGATGAACGCAAGGGCGAGCAACTGGTTGTCATCTTCACCGCCGCCGCCGGTGATGCCGCCAGCCTGCAGCGCCTCGTCAAGGAAAGCGATCTGCCGAACCTGTGGAAACCGCGCGAAGGCAATTTCGTGCGCGTGGATGCCTTGCCGGTACTGGGCACCGGCAAGCTGGATTTGCGTAAGCTGAAGGAAATCGCGCGCGCCCACGTTGAAGGTCGCGCGGAGAAAAACTGAAACCATGTCGAACGCCGGACATCACCGCTGGTTGGACCAGGAGCTGCCCGGGCTCATTCAGTCCGGCGTGCTGACCGCCGACGCGGCCCAGCGACTGCGCGATCACTACGGCCCGCCACCCGCCGGCGCTGCCCGGCGTGCCGCCATCATCGTCTGCGCCGTCCTCGGTGCCACGTTGATCGGCGGCGGCATCATCCTGCTCTTCGCCCATAACTGGCGCGGCCTCTCCCGCCCCATGCGCACCGTCCTCGCCCTGGCGCCGCTGCTCTGCGCGCAAGCTTTCGCCGGTTGGGCCTTCTTGCAAGGCCGCACCGCCACCGTCTGGCGCGAAACCAGCGGCATCCTCGTCTCGCTGACCTTGGCCGCCGCCATCGCGCTCGTCGGACAGACCTACCACATCCCGGGAAACCTCGCCGACTTCCTGCTGACCTGGACGCTCCTGACCCTCCCACTCGTCTACCTCCTCGGCGCCACCTTGCCCGCGCTGATCTACCTGATCGGCATTACGTCCTGGGCCGGCTACGCCCAGAACCTCAACGGCCACGCAGCCTGGTTCCCGCTGCTGCTGGCCCTCATCCTCCCCTGGATCATTCACACCGTGCGCCGCGATCCCTACAGCTCGCGCGCCACCTTTCAGGGCTGGACGCTGGTGCTGTGCCTGACCATCGCCCTCGGTCTCTCGCTGGAAAAAATTCTGCCCGGTCTCTGGATCATGGTCTATGGCTGCCTCTTCACGGCCTTCACCCTCGCCGGCCGTCACTGGATGCGCGATGCCCCCTCGACTTGGCGTAATCCCTTCGGTAGCGCCGGCGTCCTCGGCACGGTCGCCCTCGCGCTGCTCTTCACCTATGAATTCGGCTGGGACGACGTGGGCTGGCGCTACTGGCGCCACGGCTGGCCCTACGAATCACGCACCGCCTGGCTGGACTACACCATCCTCACCGGCCTGGCCACCGGCGCGGCAACCCTGATCGTGCACACCATCTCCCGCCGCGATCTGCTCGGCATCACATTCGGGGCGCTCGCACCGCTCACCATCATCGGCTATGCCCTCGCCGCATCCGATATCGAAGGCGTCTCACTGCTGCTGTTCAACGCCTACCTGCTCGTGCTCGGCATCGCCATCACCACCCACGGCGTGCGCACCGGACGCACCGGCGTCGTCAACGGCGGACTCCTGACGCTCTCCGCCCTGATTGTCGCCCGCTTCTTTGACGAGGATTTCAGCTTTGTCGTCCGCGGCATCGCCTTCATTGTCATCGGCATCGTTTTTCTCACGGCCAACATCGTTCTGGCCCGCCGCGCTCGCGGAGGTGCCGCATGACCCAGCCCCTGCGCGTTTTTCTCTTCATACTCCTAGCCGCTGTGCAAATTGGCGTTCCGCTATCCATGATCATGCAGCGGGAGCACACCCTGCGCGACGGCACGCTCTATAAATTTCGCACCGCCCCCGTGGATCCCTATGACGCCTTCCGCGGCCGTTACGTGGCCCTGCGCCTGGACGCCAGCAGCGTGCCATCCTCAGCCGTTGCCGGCACATACGCACGCCAGCAGCCGGCCTATGCCGGCCTCGGCACAGACAGCAACGGCTTCGCCGAAGTCACCGCCCTTTGCGCCGAACGCCCGGAAACCGGCGACTACCTTCGTGTCCGCGTGAATTACGTCAACGCCAACGAAACATGGATAACACTGCCCTTTGATCGTTTTTACATGGATGAGCACGACGCCCCACGCGCGGAACGCGCCTACTGGCAGAACAGCACACGCACGAATCTTAACACCTATGTCGCCGTGCGCGTCCGCGCCGGCGCTGGCGTCATTGAAAATCTGATCATTGACGACCTGCCCGTCGCCGAATATCTGAACCAGCAGGATCAATCGCCGTGAGCCGCCTTTCGGGACCGCCACACCACCATGCCTAACTTCATCCTCCTGCCTCTGATCTTGATCGCCGCCTATCTCGGCATCTGCCTGTTTGTCCTTATCCGTCAGGGCACCTACATGTTTGTGCCAGCCCGCCTCATCACCGCCACCCCAGCCGATGCCGGCCTGCCCTTCGAGAACCTCACCCTCGTCACGGCCGACGGCGAGAACCTCAACGCCTGGTTCATTCCCCCACCACCGGGCACCGTAAATCCCTGGACCGTGGTCTATTGCCATGGCAATGCGGGCAACCTCAGCGAGCGTGTCGAACCGGTGCACACGCTGCATCAACTCGGATTCGCCGTGTGCATCTTCGACTACCGCGGCTATGGCACAAGCACCGGCAAACCGGACGAGCAAGGCACCTACACCGATGCGCGCGCCGCCTGGGATTACGTCACCGCCACACGCCAGACGCCCGCTTCACGCGTCCTGATCTACGGTCACTCCATGGGTGGCGCCGTGGCGGTCTGGCTTGCCGGGCAGGTGCATCCCGGCGCACTGGTCATTGATGCCACCTTCACCTCCGCCCTGGACATGGGCGCCGCCATGTTTCCCTACCTCCCCATCCGCATGCTCTCGCGCTATCAGTATAACTCCCTCGAACGCATCGCCCACATCCGCTGCCCCGTCTTCATCGCCCACGGCGTGAACGACATCACCATTCCCGTCACGCACGGTCGCCGCCTGTTCGCCCGCGCCGTCGAACCCAAGCGCTATGCCGAGTTCGTCGGCGACCACGCATCCGTCGGCTTTGATCCAGAAACCGGCTACGCCGCCCAGCTCCTCGCCTGGCTGCGCGAAATCCACCCCCCCTCCCACTGACCCGCTTCTTCCCGTCCCTCCGCGCTTGCACGCCACGCCACCGGCAGCGTACTGTGCGCCAACGTCGCGGGGGAACGCACGCATGGTCCGCTATTTTATCTTCAGCAAGGGACGCCTGATCCAGGAATCGTCGGACGTTCCCTTTCTCAAAGTCGCGCTCTATGAAGAAGGCGTCGACATCTGGGTCGACATGGAGTCGCCAACCCCGGAAGAGAACCACCAGGTTCTGGAACAGATCTTCAACTTCCATCCCCTGGCCATCGAAGACTGCGTGGTGGTATCCGAGCAGCCCAAGGTGGATCAGTATGAGGGGTACTTCCTCATGGTCCTGCACGCGATCGATTTTTCGCGCAGCCAGCACCAGTTCGCCACAACCGAGTTGAACATGTTCATCGGTCGCAACTTCCTCGTCACCTATCACAATGCCCCCATGCGCTCCATCGCCGCCACCATCGACCGCGTCCAGAAAAACCCGGCGCTTGTGGCCCGCTCGCCGGATCGCCTCACGTATTACGTCGTCGATCTGCTGCTCGACAACTACCAGCCCGCCCTGCAGGAACTGGCCGCGGACATGGCCCAGATCGAAGCCGATATGCTGGGCGAAACGTCCCACATCACACTCAAGGACATCGTGCAGCTGAAGACCCAGATTCAAGCGCTGCGCACAATCATGACGCCGCAACGCGAAGTCATCGCGCGCGTGGCCCACGGCGAATTCATTCCCGTGCGCGCCTCGATGTTGCCGTACTATCGCGACCTGCTGGACCGTCTACGCCAGATTCTTGCCGCCGCCGAAGCCCATCGCGAGTCGCTGTCCAGCTCCGTCCAAATGCTCCTGAGCCTCCAGCAAAGCCAAACCAATCATGTCGTCAAGATCCTGACCGTGCTCGCAACCCTGTCCATGCCCATGCTCATCGTCACCAGCTTCTACGGCATGAACATCCGCCACTTCCCCGACGAAACCTGGCCGCCCTGGCCCTTCGCCTACGCCTGGATCCTCGCCCTCTCCGGCGCCATCCCCGCCCTCGTCTACTCCATCCTCCGCCGCCGCAAGTGGCTCTAACCCTATCCGCCACACCCGTGTAGTAGCGCCACCGTGTGGCGCATCTGAGTTGATAAAACTTCGAAAGGCGGCACGACTCGCCGCCCTCGCTTGACCACACCGGCACCATCTGACAGGCTTCCGGCAATCACAGGAATCGACATGGCCAAGGCACACGTAGACTTGATCTGCAACATCGGCGAACTTGCCGGGCTCTTTGAAAAGAGCACCAGCCTGGAGAATTTTCTCCAGACCGCCGTCAGCATCGTGGCGTTTCACATGCACGCCGCCGTCTGCTCCGTGTACCTCTATGACGAAGCCACTCACGAGCTGGTCCTCAGCGCCAACCAGGGATTGAACGACTCCTGCGTGGGCAACCTGCGCTTAATGCTCGGCGAAGGTCTCGTGGGCCTGACGCTTCAGGAACTGCGTCCCCTGCGCGATGGTCACGCCTCCCGCAACCCGGCCTTCAAGTCCGTTCCCGGCATTGACGAGGAACGCTATCAGGCCTTTCTCGCCGTCCCCATCGTGCGCGGTCTCGCGCGGGTGGGCGTGCTCGTCGTCCAGGATCCCGTGCCGGACTACTTCGATCAGAACGACACCCGCGCCCTGCAGGCCATCGCCGCCCAGCTCGCCACCGTCATCGAGAATGCCAAGCTGCTGATCGCCCTGCATCGCATGGAGTCGGCCAAACTCACCCCGCCGCCGCCCGTGCACATCAGCGTGGACATGAAGTTCCAGCGCGGTCTGGCCGTCGCGCCCGGCATCGCCCTGGGCAAAGCCACCCCCTTCGGTGACGCCAAGGACGATCTGTACGCCATTGATATCGGTTCCACTGCCGACCTCACCCGCGAGGATTTTGAACGCTCGCTGCAAGCCACCGAACAACAGCTCACGGAACTGCAACGGCAGATGGAGGAGCGCCTGCAGGACGTGGCCTCCATGATTTTCAGCGCGCACATTCTCATCCTGCGCGATTCCATGTTCTCCGGCGCCATGCTCAAGTTGATTGATCGCGGGCAAACGCCACGCGATTCCATCATCGCCGTGGCCTCGGACTATATCGACCGTTTTTCGGCCAGCGAAAACCCGCGCCTGAAGGAAAAGGTTCAGGATCTGACGGATCTCAGCCGCCGACTCCTCCGCAACCTGCGCCCGGGCATGGAAGCCGATGTGGATTATCACGGCTGCGTCATTATTGCGCGGGATCTGCTGCCATCCGATATTCTGAAACTGGTCGCCCAACGTGCCGCCGGGCTCCTGCTGGTGGACGGCGGCGCCACGTCGCACATCGCCATTCTGGGCCGCTCTCTGCAACTGCCCATGGTCATGCTGGAAAACCGCGATCTGCTCTCCCTGCCGGAATCCGCGGACATCCTGATCGACGGCGACCAGGGCACCGTCTACATCAATCCCATCGACAGCGTGCGCGACCGTTACCAGGAGCTGCTGCAGTCCAGCCGCGACCTGGAACGCAACGCCGACGTCGGTGCGAACGCTTGCACCACAGATGGTTGCGCCATCACCGTCATGGCGAACATTAATCTGCTCAGCGAACTCAAACTGGCGCGCCAGATGCACGCCGAAGGCGTCGGACTTTATCGCAGTGAATTCCCCTTCATCGTGCGCAACGATTTTCCGTCCGAGGAAGAACAGTTTCACATTTATCGCGCCCTCCTGAAACAAATGCCGGGGCACGATGTGGTCTTCCGCACCCTCGATGTGGGCGGTGACAAAATGCTGTCCTATTTTCCCACCCTCAACGAAGCCAACCCCTTCCTCGGCTTGCGTGCACTGCGCTTCTCCCTCCGTTACAAAGACATCTTCATGCGCCAGCTGCGTGCCCTGCTCCGCGCCGGCGATGGCTATAAGCTGCAGATCATGTTTCCCATGGTCGCATCCGTGGATGACTTCGTCGAAGCGCGCGACGTGGTGTGCGAGTGCCACCGCCAACTCGAACAGGAACAAGTGCCCCACAACGGCGCACCCCGACTCGGCGCCATGGTTGAGCTTCCATCCGCCATCGAAGTGGCCCCCGAACTCGCTGCCGAGGCGGATTTTCTCTCCATCGGCGGCAACGACCTGGTGCAGTACATCCTCGCCGTGGACCGCACCAACGCGCAGATGTCGGACATGTACGTGTCCTACCATCCCTCCATCTTGCGCGCCTTGAAGCGCATCACCGATGCGGCCAGCGCCGCGGGAAAGCCTGTCTCGTTCTGCGGCGAGATGGCCACCGATGTCCGCATGCTGCCCTTCTTAATTGGCATCGGCATTCACCGGCTGAGCGTGGAACCGCGCCAGATTCCGCGCGTACGCCAGAGCATTGCCACCCTGTGCCTCGCCGAGACCCGCACGCACGCCGCGCACCTGTTGCGCCTGGGGCGCATCACGGAAATCGAGCAGGCCCTCGGCATCCCCCGCCAGCCGATCTCCACCACCGCGCCGGCCTGACCGCGCCGGCCTGACCGCGCCCCGGTTCACCCCCTCCGTCATTGACACCCCCCACGCCGCCACGCTCTAATTGTCCGCATGTCGGGCTCTGCAGTACTCGTGGTCGTGATCGTGATCGTGCTCGCCGCGATCATCCTCTCACGCTTGCGCAGCCTGCAAACTGACGTCCGCACGCTGCTCCAGCGCTTGCAGGCACTCCAGC
>JAQCIA010000087.1 GCA_027620105.1 Verrucomicrobiota bacterium
GCAATTGGAGGGCGAGCGTCCCGCGAGCCGTTCTTGAGCGCATCCCAAACCAGGCTTAAGTAAGCGCCATTCCGGTCAGAGGGAAACACTTGTCCCCCTGAACCGGGCCATTGTACGTTATGCGGATGCAGCAACAGGCCCAAACCCTCGCATATTACCCGCTTCGCGCGGTCTTCGCGAAACTGCTGTGCCTGTTGACTTTGGGGTTGGTGTTTGTGGGAGGGGTGGTGACCAGTAATAACGCCGGGCTGGCCGTGCCAGACTGGCCCACATCCTTCGGCTATCAGATGTGGGCGATGCCCTTTGCCATGTGGCACGGCGGCATTCTTTATGAACATTCGCACCGCGTACTCGCGTCCATCGTCGGCCTGTTCGTGCTGATCCTGGCCGTCTGGCTGATGTGCGTGGAAACCCGCCGCCGCATTCGCCTCCTGGTGCTGAGCTCTCTGGCGCTGGTGATTTTGCAGGGCATTCTGGGCGGTGTGGGCGTCCTGTTGTCGCTGCCGGTCGCGGTCTCTGTGATGCATGGCGTGCTGGCGCAGCTCTTTTTCTGCCTCACCATCGTACTCGCCTACGCCCTATCACGTGAACGCGTGTTGCGTCTCCGCGAGCCGGCGCATGCTGTTGCACCGGAATTTCGTCGGGCGGTGTTGGCGCTGGCGCTGCTGATACTGGTGCAACTCGTGCTGGCCGCCAGCATGCGGCACGAGCTGAAGCTTCAGGGTGGGGTGGCCATTCCGGATTTTCCCACGACCGCGGGGCGCTGGCTGCCCTGGGTTGATCAGGAGTCGGTTACCTGGGTCAATGCCTGGCGCCAAGCCGCGGTGCAGGAACACGGGGCGCCGTTCGATGTGCATGCGCCGGTGCAGCTATTCCAACTCGCCATGCATCTGGCGCATCGGTTCGTGGCCGGAATCCTCGTGCTGGCTTTTGTCTGGTTGACGGTTGCCGCGCGACGGCGCCGGGTGCGTGATGACGGCGTGCTGGCTGCCGTCTATGGCATCGATGCGTTGTTGCTTGTCCAGGTTGTGCTGGGCGCCTTCACGGTGTGGTCCAACCGCGGCCCGTTGATCACATCGCTGCATGTGATGACGGGTGCCGCCATCCTTGGCGGGGCCGTGTTGCTGGTGCTGCGCGTCCTTCCCGCCGGCTGGGTGGAGGGCGAGGCGTTGGCGCCGGCGGATGAAGAAGGCACGCGCAACCACATATCGCCGGCGCTGGGGCGGTGTGCATGAAAATTCCCTGGGGCGCCTATTATGAACTGACCAAGCCGCGCATTGTTTTCATGGTGCTCGTCACGGCCGTGTGGGGATATTTTCTTGGTGGCTCGGGATCATTCGTGGGCATGCTGACGGACACAACGTTTTGGGTCACCATGCTCGGGACGGGGCTTGGCGCCGCCGGGGCCGCCGTGTTGAATCAGTATCTCGAACGCGACAGCGACGGCGTCATGGAACGGACGCGCCACCGCCCGCTGCCCGCGGGCGTCATTGAGCCCCTACCGGCGCTGGCTTTCGGATTGTGGCTGGCGCTTATCGGGATTGCGATTCTGCTGTTCTGGGTGAATCTGCTGACGGCCTTCCTGGTCCTGTTGACGAACTTCCTTTATGTGCTCGTCTACACGCCCATGAAGCGACTCTCCGCCATCAACACGACGTTCGGCGCCATTCCCGGCGCCATGCCGCCCCTCATCGGATGGACCGCCGCGCATGGCGGCGTCTCGATGGAAGGGGTGTTGCTCTTCCTGATTCTGTTCGTCTGGCAACATCCGCACGTGTATGCCATCGGCTGGATGTATCGCGAAGATTATGCCCGCGCGGGTTACAAGATGCTGTCCCTGCACGACAACGATGGCGCCCGCACCGTGCGCGGCGTCTGGTGGGGCACGCTGGCGCTGATCGCCGTGTCGGTGCTACCGGTTTGGACCGGCATGGCGGGCACGGCGTATCTTGCCGTGGCGCTGGTCATGGGCGTGGCGCTGCTGGTATACGGCCGTCGCCTCGCGCAAACCCGCACGATTCCGGCGGCGCGCCGGGTGTTGCTGGCGACAATCATCTATCTCCCGGTCATTCTGGCGGGCATTCTTCTCGACGCGATTCTCTGATCATGAAGTTGCGCCCAACATGGCCGCTGCGCATCGCGCTGCTCGTACTCGCAATGCTGGTGGGTGTGATTGCCGCACTGGTGCAGTTCCGCCGCGCGCTGCCACCGGCGACACACGCCGTGGAGGAGCGCCTGCCGGATTTGGGCGGCGTGGCGCCTTTTGCGCTGACGAATGCCGTGGGTGGCATCCTGGAACTGGATAATTTGCGCGGGCAGGTCTGGGTGGCGAATCTGTTTTTCGCGAGCTGCGAGTCCATTTGCCCGCGCCTGACGGAAAATCTGGCTCAGCTGCAAGCCGATGTCGGACCCGACACCCCGTTCGACCTGCTCTCCGTGAGTGTCGATCCGGAACAGGATACGCCGGAAGCGATGGTCGCATTCGCGGCCACATTTGCAGCGGACACCAATCGCTGGCACTTTGCCACGGGGCCGGTGGCGTCCGTGCATGCCTTTACTGCGGAGAATCTGCGCATCGGTCCAGGGAACGATCCGGTCGGGCATTCCCCCTATGTAGCACTTGTCGATCGCGCGGCGCACATTCGCGGGTACTACAATGGTCTGGATGCGGAGGCCTTGCGACGACTCGCCGAAGACATCAAACGTGTGGCGGCCGAATGAATCCCGACTATCCCATACCGTCACTCGGGCCGAATCTCACCGTGGCGCTGAACGGTCTGACGACGCTCCTGCTGATCATTGGCTATCGCGCCATTCGCCGAAAGGATCGCGAAACGCACAAGCGCATCATGCTCGGCGCGCTGGCATCCTCCACCGTTTTTCTAGCCGTCTACCTTACCAATCATGCCATCAATGGGTCGACGCGCTACCCCTTGCATGACTGGACGCGCCCCCTCTATTTCTGGGTGTTGATTCCACACACGATTCTGGCCGCCTTGATCGTGCCTTTCGTTCTGCGGGGGGTGTGGCTGGCCTGGCGGGAACGCTTCCAGCAGCACGGGCGCCTCATGCGCTGGGTCTGGCCCACGTGGATGTATGTGTCCGTAACCGGAATTCTTGTATATCTCATGTTGTATATCTTTCCGCATTGGCGGGGATGACCTCGCGCTGATCGTCGCAAAAGGGAACCATGAACACAGCAGTAACAGCTGAGCAGGTGCAGCAGTATCGCGAGCAGGGGTTGTTCACATTCCAGGATTTCTGTCATCCACGGAGGCGGCTGAGCTCAAGGCCGCTGTGCTTGGTGTGGTGGGTGCCATGGGCCGCAACAAAGTTGCGGACGGCGGCGCCAATGCCTTGCAGGAGGGAGAGTCCTTCTACGACAAAGTCTTTACCCAGCGTCTGAACCTCTGGCGCCTCAATCCCGTTGTAAAGCAGTACATGCTGAGTCCGGAATTGGGGAAAATGCTTTGCGCGCTGTCAGGCACCAGCGGATACCGCGTCTGGCACGATCAAACCCTCATCAAAGAACCCTACGGAAACGGTACGGCCTGGCATCTGGACGACCCCTATTGGTCTTTTGATTCGCGCGATGCGGTTTCCATCTGGATTGCGCTGGAGGAGGCCACTTATCAAAACGGCTGCCTGTGGTTTGTTCCGGGCAGCCACAAGCTCGCGGGATTCGCGAACGTGGGAATCGGTCCCAATATGGGCGAACTATTCAAGCTGTATCCCAAGATGGCGGAGACGGATCCGGTCGGCGTGCCCATGCAGATCGGCGACTGCAGCTTTCACAACGGGTTGACCGCCCATGGTGCGGGCGCCAACATGACGCGCAAACGCCGGATCGCGATGACTTGTGCCTATATGCCCATTGGCAGCACGTACAACGGCAAGCCCAACATCTTGCGGGAAGAGTATGTGGCCACCCTCAAGGTGGGGGATGTCCTGGCCAATGACGACTGGAATCCCGTTGTGTCTGCCGCGTCGAAGTAAGTGGCGGGATTGAAACCCCGCGCGCCGCGCGTCAGGCCTTCAGATAGACCACGCCGTCCTTGATCTCGAGCGGATAGCACAGGGTTTTGATACCGTAGCTGGGCGAGACGCCCGTGCGCACATCAAAATCCCAGCCGTGCAGAGGGCAGATGACGGTGAAGTCTTCAATGAATCCGGCATCGAGGAAGGCGCCGGCGTGCGGGCACACGGCATTGATAGCATAAATTTCGCCCTGAATCTTGAAGAGGGCAATGTGCTTGTCGTCCACTTTCACGCGCAGCCCGTGCCCGTCCGGAACCTCATCCACTTTGGCCAGCTCAATCATGATTCCTTTTCTCCAATCGCAAAGTTTCGGATAGTACAGGTCGATTCGCCGGGAACGCAATATGTTTGCACAACGTACACAGTGGGTAACCTCGCCGAGCCCCATGCTGGACATGGCGGAACGTCTGCGCGCCGCAGGCAGTCCTGTGCTGGACCTGACGGAGACGAACCCCACGCGTTGCGGGTTTCGCTATCTCGCTGCAGCGCCGGAGTCTGCCCTGGCCCAGCCGGCGGCGCGCGTCTACGATCCGCACCCCTGCGGGCTTCTGTCGGCACGCGCCGCGATCGCGGAATACTATGGCGCGCAGGGCATGCAGGTGAATCCGGCGCGACTCGTGCTGACCGCCGGCACCAGCGAAGGCTACAGTCATATCCTGCGCCTGCTCTGCAATCCCGGTGATGCGATCCTCGTCCCAAGTCCCAGTTACCCGCTCCTTGATCTGCTCGCACGGCTCAACGACGTTCGCCTGATTCCGTATCCGTTGCACTACGATGACCGCTGGTGGCTGGATGTGGACGCGCTGCGCGCTGCCGTGGATGAAACGTGCCGCGCAATCGTCGTGATCAATCCCAATAACCCCACGGGATCATACATCAAGCAATCCGAACGCGCGGCGCTGGTCGCGCTGGCACAGGAGCGCAATCTGGCTATCATCGCCGATGAAGTCTTTTGCGACTATGCCGTGCACGCGGATGCTGACCGCGTGGGCAGCTTTGCCGACGAAACCCGGGTGCTCACATTTGTCCTCAACGGCGTTTCTAAAATGCTTGGGCTGCCACAAATGAAGCTGGCCTGGCTGGCGGTGAATGGGCCGGAGGCGTCCGCCGATGCTGCCCGTGATTGCCTGGAGGTGCTTGCCGACACGTACCTCTCCGTCGGAACGCCTGTGCAGCTGGCCTTGCCGGCGTGGCTAGCGGGGCGGGCGGCGACACAGGCTGAAATCCGGAACCGTGTCGCCGCCAATCTAACCGCCACACGCACCTTGCGGCATGCGTCTTGCCTGAACGTGGAAGGCGGATGGTCGGCGGTGCTGCGCATCCCGCGTACGCATGGCGATGTGGATTTCGCCTGCGACTTGCTGGCGCGGGACGGTGTGCTTGTCGATCCAGGCACGCTGTTCGGGCTGGTCGCGGGCGGCTACGTCGTGGTCAGCCTGATTGCGCCGCCCGATCGCGTTGCACAGGGATTGCAACGACTCGATGCGCGACTGGCCGCCAACGTCACCTGAGACCAGTCCGGCGCTTACACGGCGCCTTCGGCCACCAGTTTTGACAGCATGTCAAAGGGGTAGATGGACGAATGGCCGTCGCTCCAGGCGATGGTCGCGGCGTAGTTGCCGACTGCGCCGATTTGTGAAGGGGCGACGGTTTCGGGAATTTCTGCATCGTTGAGTGTTTTTTTGCCGGTCATCTCGTTGATGCAGGACGCGCAGCGACAGCTGCGACGCAGACCCGCGGGATTCAACCGAAATTCCTTGCCGTCCCCGGGTGCGAAGAGCACCTCGCGCCCGTTGTAGCGCACCATGGGTTTCGGGGCATCGGCATGCAGGAGCTTGCTGATCTCGCGCGCGACGGCCCCGGCCAGTTCCAGATAGCCACGCGAAACCGGATGATCCGGTTGCGCCGCCATGATTGGCGTGCCGCCGTCCGAATGCGCCGCCACCGCCGGGTCGAGTGCCAGTTCGATGGCGTTGCGAATTCCGAACTGCTCCACCAGTCTGCGCATCGCTCCGGCGCCGAATAGACGGTGGCGCTTGTCGCAGCCGTCGCAGACGAAGTAGCTCATGTTTTCGACCACCGCCACGGTGGGGATTTTCATCAAGTCGAACATCTTGATGCCCTTGACCACATCGATGAAGCTGATTTCCTGCGGTGTGGTGACGATGACGGCAGCTGTGATCGGGATGATCTGCGAGAGGGTCAGCTGGATATCGCCGGTGCCGGGCGGCATGTCGATGATCAGGTAGTCCAGCGCGCCCCAATCGGTGGTCGTGAGTAGCTGATTGACGACGGAGGTCACCATCGGCCCGCGCATCACGGCGGGGGCGCCGGGCTTGGGGTTGGCATAGGCGAACGACATCAGCTTCAGTCCGGCATGCGTCACGGGCAGGATCAGTCCCGATCCTGCCTGGAACAGGCCATCGAAGGGCGCCTTTACCATGGTCGGCAGGCTGGGGCCATAAATGTCGGCGTCGAAGATGCCCACTTGAGCGCCTTGCGCGGCGAGCGCGTAAGCGAGGTTGACGGCGACGGTTGATTTTCCCACGCCACCTTTGCAGCTGGCCACGGCCACGACGTGCTTCACCGCCGCGAGGCCAGGCCCGCTCTGTGCCAAGGCGCCGCGTCCTGGCTGGGCCCCCATTTTGACATCCACCGCGGTCACCCACGGCAGTGCGGATACGGCCTGCGTGCAGGAATCACGAAATTGTTCCTTCACCGGGCAGGCGGGGGTGGTGAGCTCGACCATAAACGCCACCTTGCCATCGTCCGCAATTTTCAAATGCTTGATGAAACCGAGGGTAACAATGTCTTTGCCAAGGTCGGGATCGATGATCCCGCGCATGGACGCCAGCACTTCTTCTTCGCGACTCAAGGGGTGTTCCTCCGAACGGTTGATGCAAACCGAAGAACATAGCACAGGGTCGGGCCGCTGGCGATTGACATCCTTGCGTGGCCTTCGCAAGATGCGCCGGAGCGTCGACACACACCCATGCTGCAGACCCTCATATCCTTGCCCAGCGGTATCGCACGTTACCTGAACGCAGCCACCGGTCCTGAATTGGCCGCCGTGCCGGACACCCTCCGGCACGATTGCTTTATCGGCAGTGATCCCGAACACCGCAAACTCGGTTCCGGGGGCGGTACGGCCCATTTGCTGCATGCCGCCTGGAAGGCGCAGGGCGCCACGGCATCGTTTGGTGACTGGATCGCCACGGGGCAGCGGCTGGTCCTGCATGCCGGTGGATTGAGCCGTCGCCTGCCAGCCTATTCCGCCGTGGGCAAGGCCATCATTCCCATCCCGCTGCGCGAGGAAACGCCGTTTGCCAAGTTTCAGCAGACGCTTTGCGACTTTCAAATTCCGCTCTATTCCCGCGCGTTGCGCGAGGCTGGGTCACGCGCGAGCGTCTTGCTTTCATCGGGAGATGTCTGGCTGGATTTCAATCCGGCGGACATCCCGCCACTCACGGCCGACATTGCCGGGGTGGGCATGTCCGCCAGTCCCGAACTCGCGTCGCACTTCGGCGTGTTCTTCGTTCGCCGGTCGGTGGAGACTGCCGACACGGATCGCCCGATTGCCTTCTTTCTGCAGAAGCCCAAACCGGAAACCATTTACAAGCATCAGGACCAGTATCAGTACTTCATTGATACAGGACTGTGGCTGTTGTCACCGAAGGCGGTGGCGCGCCTGCTGGCCGCTTGCGCGTGGGATGCCGCGTCCGCCGCGTTCCAGACGCCGGATGGACACCCCGCCGCGTTGGATTTCTACAGCGACGTGTGCGCCGCGCTGGGGGAGGAAGCG
>JAQCIA010000088.1 GCA_027620105.1 Verrucomicrobiota bacterium
ACCGCCATCACCTTGGTAGATCGCGGGTTACGAGCGCAATACCCTTGTCAAAGTCTCCGGAACTTCGGCCTAACCCGACGCCAGATGGCTGAAATCCGCGCCGTGCTGAAGCCGCCACGCGGCAGACTCCTGCGCTGGGTGACTCAGCCTCCACCGGTCGCCATCACCAGGCTGGCGGCTGCGCTGGTGGTCGCATTTATTCTGATCGGCATTTCGATGCCTGCACTTACGAAGGCCCGTCGGTCCAGCAGATCCTATGAAGTGGCGTTCTCCCCGGAACTTGAACTGGCGTTCACCCGCTCACACGCACCGAGCATCCAGCTGCCAGCCAAGGAAGGCTGGGAATCCGGTTTTCCAGCATCAACACCCTCTCCAGTGGGCCAGGTCAGTCCCGACGAACCCTCCACGCCTAGCCAGATTCCAGGCGCATCGATCCTCCAAGCCCCTAGCGATATCGCTGAGTTACAGTTCCAGCAGGAGGCCCAGCAGGCCGTCGGCGATGAAACCTCCGCAAATGACAAAAACGGATTGACGGACGGAAGACTCGGGCAGCTGCCCAGTGCGCGGGCGCCGGGCTCCGCGTTTAGTCCGCAGCCGGCCGCGTTCGACTCGGTGGCGATGATCAGGAGCCCCATTAAGATGCCCGGGATCTACAGCCGTCGCACCCCGGGAGAGCGCGGCAAGGCGATATCGCAATACGGTGGCGGCGGCGGCGACAAAGACACCATCTCGGTAAGCGGGTTGATTGCCAACAAGCCTTCGGACTCACCGGCAAGGAGGGAAGACAGCACGCCTGGCCAATTAGGGTATTCTTGGTACGACGAGGTGCAAGAGGAGACGGAAACCAGCCTCGAAGGCCGCAGAATATTGCACGCGGAACAAAGTCAAAGCCGCGTCGGCAACCGGGAAGCACTGATGAAGGTGAATACTGGGCGGCTCTTCCCCGTAACGCCTCCCCCGCCCCCTGAGGACTCATCCTCACCCGCATCGGCAGCTTTCGATTCGGGCGCAATCGTCAAATCGCCCCTGATCGTGAACGAAATCAACGGCAAGCGGAATGCGGAAGGGGACGATGACGATCTTAAGGAGTTGGCAGCGGCGTTGAGCCAGCCCGCGGCGCCCGAGAAGGATGAACGTCGCATCGAGCGGGAAGACGAGGTGGGCTATGAGTTCTCCGCTGTCCTTGCCCAAGGTCGGGCAACCGCGAATGCCTTGGAGCGGAAACGCGAAGTGGGCAAGGGCAGGGGTGACGAGAGCGGGGAGAGACCGCAGTCCGGCAAGGCTGGCGAGGCCATCGACGACGTCAGCGTGCGACCGCAGCAGCCCGCAGAGCCACAGCCTGCGTCCGAGACTGGCGCAGGCTCCGGGGGTGGTGAAGGCAAGAAAGAGACGGAAAAGCTGAACCACGAAATCGGATCCCTCAAGAAAGCCAAGGACGCGCTAAAGGCTCTCACAGAAGAAGCCCCCACGGCATCGGAGTTCAAGACCGCGGCGGTAAATCCATTCCTGCAGACGGCCGCGCAACCCGTCTCGACCTTTGGCATCGATGTGGACACGGCGGCCTATACGCTCGCGCGG
Source organism: Verrucomicrobiota bacterium (assembly GCA_027620105.1). Lineage (GTDB taxonomy): Bacteria > Verrucomicrobiota > Kiritimatiellia > UBA8416 > JAIOPI01 > JAIOPI01. The sequence continues at coordinate 1,579 of JAQCIA010000088.1, forward strand.
CGCTACATGACCGCGGGCGCCCTCCCCCCGCCCGAGGCCGTGCGCACGGAGGAGTTCATCAACTTCTTCGATTACGACTACAACCCGCCCGCGCAGGACACCTTCGCGATTCATGCAGAACTCGCGCCTTCGCCCTTCGGCCGTGGCCTGCACCTGCTGAAGGTTGGCATCAAGGGGCGACGCGTGGGTCGCGAGGAGCAGCGACATGCGTCGCTCACCCTCGTGATCGACAGCTCCGGCTCCATGAACACGCCCGACCGGCTCGGACTCGTGCGGAAATCGCTGCGCATGCTGGTGGAACGCCTGGCCCCCGAGGACTTGGTGGCCATCGTACAATACGACAACAAGGCTCGGCTCGTGCTCGATCACACCCCTGCGGCCCAGAAGGAGAAGATCCTGGCCGTTATTCGCAATCTGCAAACCTCCGGCTCAACCAATCTCGAGGAAGGTATGCGCCTGGGCTACGATGTGGCCGCACGCGGCTTTGTCAGCCGTGGCGAAAACCGCGTGCTGCTGCTCTCCGACGGCATGGCCAACCTCGGCTCAGTGGAAGCCGCCGACATCCTGAACAAGGTTGCGGCCTTCCGCGCGCAAGGCGTGCGCTGCTCCGTGTTCGGCTTTGGTCTCGGATCCTATAACGACACGATGCTCGAGTCGCTCGCGGACAAGGGCGACGGCACCTACACCTTCATCGACTCGGAAGAGGAGGCCCGGCGGGTGTTCGTCGACGACCTGGCCGCCACGCTGAATACGATCGCGGGCGACACGCGCATCCAGGTGGAGTTCAACCCGCGCCTCGTGGCGAAATACCGTCAACTCGGGTACGAGAATCGCCAGATGACCAAGGAGCAGTTCCGCGATGATCAGAGCGCGGAGGTGAAGGCCCTTGCCGGCGAAGTCGGCTCCGGGAAGTCGGTAACGGCGCTGTACGAAATGGAGATGGGAGGGCTTCAGGAGGAAGCCCAGGCGCAGAGCGCCGACGCCCCCGCGTCCCTGCGCCCGGAACCCATCGCGACCGTCCGCGTGCGGTATCGGAACCTGGCGACGGGGCAGATGGAGGAAATCGAAAAGCCGATCACGGCGGACATGCTGCGCGCAACCTTCCAGGCGGCCTCCACCCGCTTTCGCCTGGGCGCCTGTGTCGCCGAGTTTGCCGAAATCCTGCGCGGCAGTCCGCACGCCGCCGGCAGCGAGGTTGAAGCCGTGGCCGGCGAACTGCGCCCCGTGGCCCTCGAACTGAGCCTCGATCAACAGGTGCAGGCTTTGTTGCAGCTTGTGCAGGCGGCCCAGGGTATGCCGCGCGCAACGGAGTAGACAGGATGAACGGGACACACCGGATTGGCATGCCGCGCAGGGATTGCCGATTCGGTGCCGGGCGACATCCAGCCGATCCTGTCCATTCCGTCAAACCGATCTCGATTGGCCTTGTACGACAACATGGAGGAAACACAGTGAAACGTCTCATTAGCATCCTTGGTCTTGTGCTTTTCGCCGTCCTCGGTCGCGCGGAGGCGCCGCGCGTGGCCGTCTCTGCGCTCGCCGTACGCGGCGAGATCGAAGGCGAGAACATCGTCTTCTCGCTCACCTTTGACGCCGACGTGGCCAGACGCGGCGAAACAATCCCGCTCGTCACCGGCGACGTGGCCTTTTTGGATGGGCAGTTCCCGCGCAAAGCCACGCTGCTGCGCCAGGGCGACAGCTTCGCCCTGCAATTCAACGGCACCGGCCGGCAGTCCGTGACCTTCCGCTTCGCCAGCCGAGCCGGCAAGGAGCGCGAGTGGCGCCGCACCGGCTTTGCCATTCCGGCGGCGGACGTCCGCCAGGTGGCCGTCGTGTGCGACCGTGACGACCTCGAGGTGCGCTTTCCGGGTGCCTTGAAGACCCAACGTGGCCAGAACGCCGCCGGCCGCACGGAAGTCACCGCCTTCCTCGGACTGACCGGCCAGTTCGAAGTGCTCTGGAAACCCGAAGTCAAGCGCATGGACGCGGAACTCGTCGTGGCCGCCGAGGCCAACACCATTGCCACCGCCAGCGTCGGTGCGATGCGCCTGGACAGCATCTACACCTACCGGATTGTGCAGGGCGCGCAGAGCAAAATCGCGCTCAAGCTGCCTGACGCGGTCAACATCACGCAGGTGCGCGGCGAGGACATCCAGGACTGGTCCGTGCGCGATCAGATGCTGACCGTCACGCTCAGCCGCCCGCGCGAGGGCGTCTACAAGCTGCATGTGGAAAGCGAAACCGCCCTGCCCGAGTTCCCATCCATGAAAGACCTGCCGGTCATGACGCCGCAGGGCGTCATCCGCACCAGCGGGTTCCTGATGATCGGCAGCGACAGCGCGGTGAAGCTCCTCGTGAAGAAATCCCTGGGCCTGACGCAAGTCGATCAGGCGGCCTTTCCGCAAGTGACGATGGACGTCCCGGAGACCGGCGTGCGCACCCTGCCTTCGCGTAGCACCTTCGCCTACCAGTACGTCAACATGCCCTACACGCTCCAGCTCGATGCGGACGACATCGTGCCGGAATACAGCGCCGATGACCGCCTCGTTCTCTCGCTGAAGGACAACGACCTCGTGTTCTTGGCCTCCACGGAAATCGACGTGCGCGACTCCGGCACTCGCGAACTGGTGTTTGCCACCGACCCGACATGGATTGTGGCCAACGTGACCGGCTCCGGCGTTTCCGACTACGACGTGCGGGAGGTGAATAGCCAGCGCCTGGTACATGTGTACTTCGCACAGGCGGTACTTGGCCGAGCGCTCGTGGAGATCCGCCTCGAGAAATCGCTCGGTGAAGGCGAGGAGGTTTTTGCCGCCCCGCGCTTCCACCTGACCGATGCGCGCAGCGAGCGCGGGCACCTGGTGCTGGCCACCGAGAAGGGGCTGCGCCTGCGGGCCATGGCCCAAACCGGCATCCGCGAAGTGCGCACCGGTTCCACGCCCATGACCGTCGAGGGCGCGCAGCAGGCCTTCCGCTTCAAGCAGGCCGGCTGGTCGCTGGATGTCGCCGTGCAGCGCACCACATCCACCCTCAATGCCGAAATCTTCCATCTGGTCTCCATCGGCGAGGGCGTGCTCTACGGCGCCTCGACAGTCACCTACCACATCGACGGGGCGCCCGTGCGCGAATTCGCGGTGCGCATCCCGGCTGATTTCCAGAACGTGGAATTCACCGGTCGCGACGTGCGCGGCTGGGAGCAAAAGGATGGCGTCTGGACCGTCTCGCTGCTGGAAAAGGTCATCGGCGACTACACCCTGCTGGCCACCTACAACCAGCCCTACACCTACGAAGGCGCCGCCATCGAAGTGGGCGGCATGTCGACGGAAAACACGGCAAGCGAACTCGGGTACATCGCCCTGGCCGGCGCCGCCAGCCTCAAATTTCCCGAAGAGACCTTCGACAGCGCCGCCGTGATCCCGATCGACGCGGATGAGATACCCGCGGAGTACAAACTGCTGATCAACGATCCGGTGCTGAAGGCCTACAAGCATGTGCGCACGCCGCACATTGCGAAGCTGAAGCTGGTGCGCTACGAAACGGAGTCCCTGTTGAACCAGATCGTTGACCACGCCACGGTGCAAACCGCAATCAGCCGCGATGGCGAGGCCGTGACGACAATCGACTACTACATCAAAAACACCTCACAGCAGTACCTGGTGGTGGCTCTCCCGCCTGGCGCCACGTTGTGGTCGTCGACCCTGATGGGCACGGACGGCGTCCGGGCGCCCGTGGCCGCGCTGGAAAACGACGGCTCCCTGCTGGTTCCGCTGCAGCGCCCGCGCGATCCCAACGCCGCCATGAAATTGGAGATCGTCTACGCGGAAAGTTTCAAAAAGCCGGGGGTACTGGGCGCGAACTACACGCTGATGGCGCCGGATCTACCCCAGACGCATGCCATCGCCACGACCTGGAGCATTTCACCACCCACGGACATGGCGGTGTCCGTAACCGGTGGGAACATGCTGACCACTCAGACGCCGGGACCGCGCGGCCTGCGCGCCGTGTTCAGCCGCCTCGGCGCCATGGGCACGCGTCTGCTGATTCAGGGGAGGGCCGCCCTGCCGGCCCTGGCCCTGCTCCTAGGCCTCTGCGCCCTGGTTGCATACACGGTGGGTCGCAGACGCGGCCTGGCCGCCAGCATGGTGCTTGCGGTGTTGTGTATTCCCGTGGTCGGGTGGCTGCTGCTCCTTGCGGCGGGCCGGGTCGGGTTCGGGCTTATTACTTGCCAGACACCACCGGCGGATGCCGGCACGGTGGTTTTTACAAAAACCGTCGCACTGGCCGGCGGCGAAGTCTTGCGCGTCACGCTCGGTCTTGTGCCCGACTGGATTGGCGCGGCTGGTTCGAAGTGGACACTGATCCTGGCTGGCGCCGCCGGGCTGGTGATTCTCGTCGTGGCCGCCGCACGGCGCATGCGACTCGGCGCCGCATTCGGACTGACGCTGCTCGCGGTCGCCATGGCGCAGACAAGCTACGGCCGGATCGCGCTCGTGGCGCTGATTGGGCTGCCGTTCGCCATCCTCGTGATGCGCTTCGCGTGGCGCCTTGTCCGGTGGTGCCACCGCCACGGCGTTGCCCGACGCAGCGTGCCGCCGCCATTGCGCCATTCGGAAAGTCCGGGGGACGTTCCGAAGCGCGACCTCACGCCGCTCGAAGACGGCCCCTTTGCGCCGGCTGAACGGGGCCAGACGACAGGCTCTGCCCCGCCGCTGTTGCTGCTCGCGCTTGCTGCGTTCTGCACCGTGGCTGCGGCAGCCCTGGCGACGGGGGCCGAACAGCCCGCGACGCAGCAGGTCTTGCCCGTCCCGCAGACCGAAGCGCCCCCGCCCCCCCAACCCGCCTTGGCAACCGATCCAACTCCCGTTGCCGCATCCCTGGAATATGTGATCACGGGCCCGGGCACGGGGCGCGACGCCGAACGCAGCGCCGCCGTGCGCGAGGTGCGCACGTTCGCCACCGAGGGGGGCGTGACCTTTCGGCTGCTCGCCAAACCGGCCGTGCTGACTGACTACGAACTCGGATCCGCGCGGCTGAAGCTACGCACCGAGGCGGATGGGTACTACCTGGTCGTCGATCGCAAGGGGAATTATACCGTGACCCTGCAATACCTGCTTCCCGTCGGCGAGCAAGGTGGCACCTGGGACCTGCGCCTCGACCCGCCGGATAACATGCGTAACAGCGTGAAGCTGACGCTACCCGAGTCCGGGCTTGATGTGCGCTGCGCGGAAGCCGTGCTCTTCAAGGCGGAGTCGCAGGATGCAGGAACAACGGCCACGGCGGTTCTGGGGACCACGCACGAGGCGCACCTCGTCTGGCTGCCGCGCGTGCGCAAGACGACTCTTGAAAAAGTTCTGTTCTTCTGCGAGGTAAACAGCTTTGCCTCCTTCGAACCGGGCGTGGTCGACGTCATCAATGTGCTGCGGTTTCAGATTGCGCAAGGCGAACTGAAGGCCTTTACCGTCACGATACCCGCCGGCATGAGCGTGACCGCAGTCAAGGCCCCCGGTCTGAGCACGTGGCGCTTTGATCCCGAGCAGCATCTGCTTGAAGCGGCGCTTGATCTCCCCGTGACGGGCGATTTCGCGATGGAAGTCATCACGCAGATCGCCATGGATGGGCTGCCCTACGAGGCGACGCTCGGCGCCCTGTCCGTGCAAGGCGCCGAGCGTCAGAGAGGATCCATCGCCCTGGCCGCGCCCGACACCGTGCAACTCCAGGTGGGCGCCTTGGAAGGACTGAATGCCATGAACGTCGCCGACTTTTCCACGGAGGCGGCCACGGCCGCCCTGCAGCAATCGCCCGGGCGAGCGCTCGCCGCCGTGAAGCGCGCCTTCCGTTACCAAGCCGCGCCATTCTCCGTCGCCATCAGCGCCGCGCGCGTGTTGCCGGAGATCCGCGTGGTCGAGAAGGGATCGCTGTCGATCGCCGATGAACGCATCGTGCTCTCGACCCAGCTCGGGGTGGCGGTTGCCAAGGCGGGCGTCTTCTCGCTACGGCTGCGCGTGCCGAAGGACTTTGACGTCGAGACCCTGACCGGCGAGGACATCAGCCACTGGGACGAAGTCGACGACCCCGAAGGCAACGTGATCGTGCATTTCAACAAGCAGCTGATGGGCACCCGCACGCTTAACATCGTGGTCGCCAGCATGGAAAAGAATGTCGCCGATGGGCGCCTCCCGGCGGCCGGCGGCGAGGGTAGTCAGACGATT
>JAQCIA010000089.1 GCA_027620105.1 Verrucomicrobiota bacterium
GGTCAGTCTTTCCAATGTCGTCGGCGGCTGGCGGCTGGATGGAGGTGTTGACTTTGCGTTTCCGTCCGGGACCACGATGCCGGCCATGAGTTACCTGCTGGTGGTGAACTTCGATGCTTCCAACCCGGCGCTGGTGGCGGCGTTCCGGAGCCGGCTCGGGGTGGCTCAGGGAGTTCCCATTCAGGGGCCCTATGTCGGCAAGCTGGACAACGCGAGTGAGCGGGTTGCCCTGGAGTTGCCCCAGGCACCGGACCTGCCCGGGGAAGACATCAGCTGGGTGATTGTCGACGAGGTGATTTATGCCGATCAAACGCCCTGGCAGCTTTCGGCTGATGGCCTAGGGCCGTCCCTGCAACGTCAAAATGTGCTTGTGGCGGGGAACGATCCGGGTAACTGGCAGGCTGCCGTCCGCACTCCCGGTGCGGCCTACGGAGGCGGTGTGGCACCGACGATCACCGCCCAACCCGGACCGGCATCCCAGACCTCCCCAGCCGGTGCGGTCATTTCCTACACGGTGACCGCTCAGGGTACCGCTCCGTTGAGTTACCTCTGGCTCTTCAACGGGAGTGCACTGGCCGGAACCAACGGCTCCTCCCTGACCCTGAACAACGTGCACCCGTCCGACTCCGGTGCCTATAACGTCGTGGTCCTGAACCCCGCGGGGTCGGCCCTGAGCGGGACGGTACTGCTGAGCGTGACGATCCCTCCGGCGATCAGCTTCCACCCGCAGCCGCAGACTGTCCTGCCTGGCACCGGGGTCACGTTCACCGTCAACGCCAGCGGTACGGGGGCGCTGAGCTATCAATGGCGCAAGGACGGGCTGAACATCCCCGGCGCAAATAGCGCCAGCCATTCCATCCCCAGCGCCCAGGCATCGGATGACGCCCTCTACACGGTGGTGGTGTCGGATGCGAACGGGGCAGTCATCAGCAACGCCGCCCGGTTGACCGTCCTGATTCCGCCGACCTTTGTCCTTGTGCCGGTGGCGCAGTCGGTCCCGTTGGGCGGGACTGTCACCTTCAGCGTGGAGACGGCGGGGACCCTGCCGATGGGGTATCACTGGAAGGTTGGTGGAAGGGCCACAGTCGCGAAACAGTTTCTCAATTCACACGTTTCCTTCCTGACGATCAGCAATGTGACCTTGGGGCACGCGGGCGGCTACCAGGTGATCGTCACCAACGAAGCCTACCTGCAGGGACTTGTCAGCCCCACGGCTGCGCTTTCGGTCCTGATCGACTCGGATGGCGACGGAATGGATGATCAGTGGGAGACGGACCACGGCTACAACCCGTCCAACCCGTCTGATGCGACTTTGGACCTGGATGAAGACGGGTTGACCACGCGGCAGGAGTATCAGGCTGGGACGGATCCTACGGATGAGGCGAGCTACCTGCAGATTGAGTCGTTGATCCGTGATAGCGAGGTTTCGGGCGGGTTTCTGATCCAGTTCATGGCATTGGCCAGCAAGAGCTACACGGTCCAGTTCAGGGATTCGCTGGTGAGTCCCTGGTCCCGTTTGATCGACGTTTCCGCCACCACGTCGAACCGGTTGATGGAGATTGTCGATCAGCCCCCGCTGCTGGTGAATCATAGGTTTTACCGGTTGGTGACCCCCGGCATTCCGTGATCCGTGGGCGGCCCTGCCGCCGTGGCAAAAGTGGCCATGCCAATGGCAACACGCGGAAATGCCCGAGGCAATGTTTGCACAAAAGACCTTGAAACCGGCCAGCGGATTTCGCATAGGGTTCACGTGTGGCCTGAATGGCCTCATGCACGCGAAGCGAAAGGGCCTGGGGAACCGGCCTTGTGCTGACAGCGGCATGCGCAACCGCGGATGATGTGCCCGTTGAAGAACTCTCCGTTGCCCAACATGCGACCAGTGGTCTACCGTTGTGGGTGGGTACATAACCTTGCGGGGCAAGGGAATCTGGCATGTCTTGGAACCGTCTCCGAAAGAATCGAGCGGAACATCCTGCTGAGCAACGGCCAGCCGTTCTTGTCGGGCGGTTACTGGGGATTCTTCCACCTGCGGAACTACCCACGGGACAATCGCAGCGAAGCGTATCGGACCGCCGTGGATGACCGGGCGGCGGTAAAGGTTGTGGTCACCAACGCAGCCCGGAAGAATTGAAACATGAGCCGGTCCATCATCACCTTAACGAAAGGAAAGAGATTGTAATGCGCAAGAAGCGCTTCGATTTGAGCCAGCTTGAGTGGACCCTCGGCGGTTACATGCCCACCTCCTGGTCGGGCCGTTCCTTGGAGATGGGCTTCGCCCTTGAGCCGGAGATTCCAGAGACGAAGGCCCGGGTGCCGGGGTCGGTGCAGCAGGCGTTGCGCGACGCGGGGATGTTGCCCGACTGGTTTGAAGGGCTCAACAGCCGCGCCTGCGAGTGGGTCGAGAACCGGGACTGGCTCTTCATCGCCAAGCTGCCCGACACTTGGTTCGCTGAAGGGAAGCGTTTTGTGCTGCGCTGCGGCGGTCTGGACGGGAACGGCATCATCGTCTTCAACCGCAGGCAGGTGGCGGCCTTCGACAACGCCTACATTCCTTACGAGGTCGATCTGACCTCCGGGGTGCAGGAGACGAAGAACGAACTCCACTTCGTCTTCTCCCTGCCGCCGCGCTGGCTCGGGCAAATGGGCTTTACCTCGCAGATGAAGGACTGGAAGCCGCGCTTCAACTACACCTGGGACTGGATTCCCCGCCTCGTTCAGATCGGTCCCTGGGAACCGATTTCCTTGTGCGTGAGCGAAGGCGCGAGCATCGATTCCTGCCGCGTGCGCAGTGACTGGAACGCGAATATTCAAAAGGGGTCCCTCTGGCTGCAGGGCGAACTTGGGCCGGAAGGCGCGAAGGACGTGCAGGTGCAGGCGACGCTTGATGATGGTGAAAAGACGGTCGCCGCCATCACCCTCACGCCGGAGGCCTTTACTGCGGGGCAGGGATGGGACGTTCTTGGCGTAGAGCCCTGGTGGCCCAACGGGACGGGGGAGCAGCGGCTCTATTGCCTGAAGATCGCGTTGATCGACAATGGCGGCGATATTCTCGACACAGCGGAGCGCACGGTGGGCTTTAAGCATGTGGAGTGGCGGCCCTGCGAAAATGCACCCGAGGGCGCCGACCCGTGGATCTGCGTCGTCAATGATAAGCCCGTCTTTCTGCAGGGGGTGAACTGGACGCCCATCCGCCCCACCTTTGCCGACTTGACCCGCAAGGATTATGAACAGCGCATCTCCCTTTACCGGGATCTGGGCTGCAACATCTTCCGCGTCTGGGGCGGCGCCTACCTGGAGAAGGAATGGTTCTACGATCTCTGCGACCATCTCGGTCTGCTCGTCTGGCAGGAGTTTCCTCTCTCCTCGTCGGGCCACGAAAACTGGCCCCATGAGGATGAGCCGAGCATGGCGGTCCTGATCGAAACGGCGCGCAGCTACATCCACCGACGACAGCACCATGCGTCCCTCCTGATGTGGTGTGGCGGCAACGAGCTGCAGGGCAGCCTCGACGGGAGCAAGGTGGGCATCGGCAAACCCGTCACCATGGACCATCCTCTCATGCAGCGCTGGGGCGCGCTCGTGAAGGTAGAAGACCCGGGGCGGCGCTTCATGCCCACGAGTTCATCGGGCCCGCGTTTCACGGCCAGCGACAAGGAATTCGGAAAGGGGTTGCACTGGGATGTGCACGGCCCCTGGCGCAGACCGGACCCCGATGCGCTGGTGTGCGAGAAATACTGGCGTGCCGACGACGCCCTCTTCCGTTCCGAGATGGGTGCGCCGGGTGCCAGTTCCGCCGCCCTGATCCGGCGCTACAGCGGCGGTCTGCCCGTCATGCCCGCCACGATGGACACCCCCCTCTGGCGACGCTTTGCCTGGTGGCACGAATGGAAGGATTACCTGGCCGATCAGGGGCGGGAGCCGACGTCGCTGGAGGAATTCGTCGACTGGAGCCAGGCCCGTCAGGCAGAGGCGCTTGTTATCGGTGTGCGGGCCTGCAAGGAACGCTTTCCCGGCATCGGGGGTTCCCTCCTCTGGATGGGGCACGACTCCTTTCCCTGCACGAGCAACACATCCATCATTGACTTCGACGGCCGGACCAAACCGGCGGCGCTGGCGCTGGCCGCAGTCTGGAAAGCCTCGCCCGAGGAACTGCGGCGGTCATCGGCTGCGGCAACATAGATCGAGACATCGCGCGAGGTGTCGGCATGCAGTCCCCAGCCTTCCGTGGACAGCAGAAACGGTACTGGCGCGTGCGAGTCGCCGGTATCGGACACCGGTTCGCTCTTGCCCCGCAGCGTTTTTTTGCCCTTCTGGTTGTGGGCCTTGAGCTGCAGATCCAGCCCGAAGAAGGCATCGTCACCAACCGGAATTTCCACGCGAAACCCGGCCGGTATCTGTTTCAGACTGATTGGTGTGGCAGCCTCCGGGCGGCCGAGATGGATTTTGCAGATACCGGGCAGCACGGTCTTGGCGGTGGGGTGTCATCGCAGAGGACCGCATGGGGAATCACACGCCACTCCAGTTAAATTTCAGCACACGGCTATTCCCTTGCGAGGCTCCTGAAAACCGCCTCGGCCTGTCGGGCATGACGACTTGCCACACCTGGAGAAAGACGTCTGAAGCATTGCGCGAACAGAGGCATTTGCCACCCCCCTCCAGCAACCAGCGAATCCGCTGGTAGGGTGTTGAGTGCCTAATGGTGACCGTATTTCTTGCCGATCCCGCCGAGACGCGGGACAAGCTTGTTATCGAACGCTTTTGGCGATATTGCCGTGCTCTTCCCGTAAAACAGACTCAGTAAACAGTGCGGGCAAATTGATTCATACTCTGAATCGATGTGTGTCGCTCCGACTCCCCGGTTCACCCCTCACCCCTTCCGCTCCGCCCCTTCCATCAACGCCCGCGCCGCCGAAGGGCTCAGCCCGGTCAGCCGCCGAAACTGCTTGTTGAAGTGCTGCGCATCCGGGTACCCCACCGCCGCGCCCACCGCCTTAACCGGCAACCGCGTGGTCGTCAACAGGTGCCGCGCCAGCTCAATCCGGCGATTCAGCACGTAATGCATGATCGTCACACCCATGCGCTCCCGAAAATGGCGCGCCAAGTAGTTTTGGCTAAGCCCAACCTCCGCCGTCAGCTCCGGCACGGACAGCGCCTGCGCGACGCGCTCCTCGATCAGGGCCAGCAGCCGGTCCACGTGCGCAGCGGCCTGCCCCATCGGCGCCGTCTCGCGCCGCGCGGAAACGAAGGCCAGCCAGACCAGCAGTTCCTGCAGGGCCGCACCGCTCGCCACCCGCGCCAGCCGCGCCGCCGCCCCCTGCCCCTGCGACTGCCGGAATGTCTCCATGATGTGCCGCAGCCGGGCCGTCACGCTCGGCGCCAGAACTCCCGGCCGCCAGAACACGGGCAGCGCCAGCCGCGCCCCGCCCTCGCTAACCGGGATAAAGTGCAGGCACAGGTGAAACCCGTTTTCCGGCAGCGCGTAACGCGATACCACGCCGACCGGCGTCAACGTCACGTCACCCGGCTGCAGGCGCAGGCGCCGCCGCCCCAGCCAGAATTCCGCGTGATACTGGTGCTGGTGCAGCGCGTGCCAACGCGCGCGGTACACGCTGTGGCGCGAGTTGTCCCCCATCGGAAACCGTCCCGCCAGGCGGATGCGCGGCAACGCTTTCTGCGGCCAGGTGAACGGCGTCTGTGATTTCATGTATGTTGAATTTATACCACAACTGGTGCCTTCTTCCAATTGTTCTCGTGCGTTATCCGCGCTAGATTATGGCGCATGAACACCATTCGCCGGTTTTACGAGAAGAACGGATACTATGTCGCCCGCGGCGTCTTCAGCCCGGGAGCCATCCGCGTGCTTGAACGCGATTTTGATCGCATCGTGACCCAATTGCAGCGTGGCAACGAGGAGCTCAATGCCCGCTGGGGGGGGCCGGAAATGGAACGGCTCGGCGCGGCCAACACCGTCGTGCTCCACACCCATAACGTCCAGCACTACTCAGCGGCCTGGCTGCGCGCCATCCAGCGCCGGGAATTCCTGAAGATCGTCGAGGCCCTGATCGGGCCCGACATCATCCTGCACCACACGAAACTCTTCCAGAAACCTGCTGAAAAGGGCGCCCCCTTCCCCATGCACCAGGACTGGACGTATTTCCCGACGGAGAAGGACAGCATGATGGCCGCGATCATCCACGTCAGCGCGGCCACCGACGCGATGGGCTGCTTCCGCGTCTACCCCGGCTCGCACAAACTTGGCCGCGTCCCCGCCACGTCCGGCCAGAATGAAAACGACTGCCTGACGAAATACCCGCTCGATGGCGCCACCGCGCTGACAGCCAAGCCGGGGGATGTCGTGTTCTTCAACTATTTCCTGCTGCACGGCTCCAAGCCGAACCGCTCCGCGCACGTCCGCAAGACCGTGCTCGTCCAGATGCATGCCGGCGATGACGCCGTGGAAGCCGGCAACGGGCACCCCAATGAGCACCTCGTCCTGCAAGGCTGGAATCACCGCGCCACGCGCAACATGGCCAACGCGGCCAAGGGATGAACCCATGAACCCGCGCGAGCGGTTCATCGCGGCCCTCGAACGACGGCCCTTCACGGGCCGTGTGCCCCATTTCGAACGCGTGCTCTTCCTCACCAGGGAGGCCTTTGGCAAGGTCCACCCCAGCCACCGCAATTAGCGCAGCGAAGTTTTCTACTTTATCTTGCCAGTTTCCGTCTCCTCTGCCGCCAGAGCGCCGACCTCCCCGCCATGTCCGCGCCAGTCGGCCAGGAAGTGGTCCATGTGCGCTAGGTTTTGACGCAGGGCGCGGCGCGTGTTCTCGATATCTTTGGCATGCGGACGCATAGCGGGGTGCGGCCACCGCTGCCGGTCCCAGACCACGTACCCATCCAGCGGCACCGCCAGCGCCGCCAGACGGGCTAGCACCGCGTCGGTCCCCAGCACGCCTTCGCGCAGGAGGAACCAACGCCGGGCCAGGCGTTCGCGGTATGCGGGGGAACCGGCCTCCAGATCGCGCATCATGGCGTTCGCGATCCACGACCAATCGCGCGTCAGACCGCGATCGAAATCCCAGAGCACATGGAAGAAGGTGCCGTTCGTTCCGCCGCGGTAAACCAGCGCGTCATGGGCCAGGTACGGGAATGGCGTACCGTTGTCGTTTTGCATGAGGTTCAGCAGCAGTTGCAGATCGATGACGCTGTCAATTTCCACGCGTTGCTCCAGCACGCTCACCCGCCCGGATGTGTCCAGCCCCGCCAGCGAGGCCTCCAGATCGAGGTAGGGCCCCATCTGGCTGCCGTTGCGCGTAGTCGGGCGGCTGACCCGCATGACCGGATCGCGGGGTGGCACGGTTTCATGGCGGTAGATCACGAGGGGGCTCGGCACCTCGGCCCCCGGCACCGCCCCCCCCGCCAGCGTCTCATCAATCTGCGTACACAGTTCGAAGAGCCCGTGGTAACGCCCATTGACGAATATCTCAGCCGGGCGCACAAACGGCGCCCGCCGTGGCGAGCCGTCTCCGTCGAAATCCCGGAAGAGTCCGAAGGCCAGTCCATTGTGAAGGAAGGTCGAGTCCTGCTGGCCATTGATGGTCTTCACCATGCGTCGTTGGTCGTCGCCGAACAGC
>JAQCIA010000090.1 GCA_027620105.1 Verrucomicrobiota bacterium
ACAGCCGCGGCCGGCCGCGGGGCCGCAAGCGCCCGCAACAGCCAGTCGAGCGCGATCGCCACGCCTAGCGTCATGAACAGCATGAAGGGACCGTTCCACTTATCCGGATTGCGCACGGTGCCGAAATACGGCAGCGACCAGACCAGTTTGTAGAGCGGAAAGTGCTTGCCCCAGGTCAGCAGCAACGTCACCAGCGCACCTGCTAGCACGAGAATCACGAGACCGCGGTCGTGGGCGGGCGCGTCATCAGCACCCGGCGGGGTCGCGTCCCGGCGCTTGCGCCACGCGAACGGAATCAGCGCCAGCAGCAGGGCTGACGGGATCACGCCGGCGTACCAGGCCGACATCCGGAAATTACGAAAACCCTGGCGCGACTGCTGCCAGCCTTCACTGCTGCCGATGCCGCCGCGATACGGCAGGGACGCATCGCCCATGGTGGCACCGAAATGCGAGCCGGCCACGATGTCCCAGGTCTCAACGGGCGGAATGCTCCACTGCGTCGCCCAGGCATAGCGATCAGCCTTGGATTCGCCCTGCGCCACGCCCTGGATCGTGGTGGCTGATATATTCACCACCGTCTGCCAGCCGAGTAACAGCGCCGTAGACCCGATCAGCGCACCGCGTGCGGTCAGTCGCAGTAACGCTCGCGGGGACCAACCGAAGGCTGCGATATGCCGCCAGGCGATTACCCCAGCCGCAGTGATGGCAAAGAAGGCGCCCACGTCCGGCACCTCGGATACGCCGAGCCCGAGGCAGCCACCCGCGATCACGTAATCCAGCCAGCCGTCGCGGGCACGACCGCGCTCCGCAAAGCCCAGTGCCAGCGCTGAAAACGCCAAGGCTACAGGGCGGACGTAGAGTCCCGCCACCGCAAAGCTGAAGGACAGGCCGGACAGCATCAGCGCGCCGGCGGCGAAAGCTGCGGCACCGGGGCGCACGCGGAACTGACGCAGGCTCCAGTAGACAGCCAATCCGCACGCCGCGAGGATCAACACCACACCCAGGCGCCGCGCCTCGTGTGGCCCCAGCAACGACTCGTTCAACGCATGCACCGAAAGCCAGTACTGCTTCGCGCCATTGCCGAAAAAGAACTGGTTGTCCCAGATGCGCACCAGCGCGGCGGGAAATCTGTAAACTGGCGAGCTGTTGGTCTCAATACTGCCGTCGTTGAAGGCCAGCACTTCGTCGCGGCTCAGCAGCACGTCCGCCATGGGCAGGGCCGCCAGCAGAGAGAAGACCACGAGGAGCTTGAGGACCTTTAGTAGATTGGCCATCAGAGTGTGTCTTTCGTTTCGAACGATAGCACCCCTTTTGCCAGAAAGGACCAAGGGATGCAGCATGTTTCTGGGCCACATTCCCTTTGCATTCTCCACGCGCCAATTGCATGCTGGCCGAACTTGCATGCGCTCGCCACTCGCAACCTCCGCGCGCTGTCGACTCTGCCAGTCAGAAGCCGTGACGACCGCCGCCACATTGCCATTCCAGGGCAGGACCGTGACCATCTACGACTGCGCCGCCTGCGGAGCGCTGTTTCATCTGCAGGATGAACTCGCCGTCGCAGCGTATGAGAACGACTACCACGCCTACCGCCCCTTTCAGTGGCTGTCTCCAAAGACCGCGCTGCTGGGCAAGAAGGTCGCTGGCTTCCTGCTGCGCCACCGTCACCGACCATCCGATGTTTTCTGCGACGTGGGTTGCGGTGCCGGTCATGTGCTACGCACGGCGCGCGCGTTCGGCTATCGTGTCATCGGATTTGATCTCCCAAGCCCGGCGACTGTGGCCATGCGCGCAGCCGGGCTCGATATCGTGACAGACCCCGCAGCGCTACTGTCCGGCTGGCGAGGACGCTGCGCGCGGTTGACCTGCTGGCACACGCTGGAGCACGTTCCGGACGCACAGGCCTTCCTTGACATGCTGGTAGAATTGCTCGCCCCGGAAGGCGTACTCTCGATCGAGGTTCCGGAAGCTGATCTCACGCGCGGGTTATGTCGCGGGTACGGACCCGAATCGTTTCATCGAATCGCCAAGATGCCTGAACATCTGGCGCTTTGTTCACGGCGTTGGCTAGTTGATCAGTTGCAGCGGCGTGGCCTGCGCATTGAAAAGGTTTTTGATCCCGCGGATGGCGCTTTGTATGCATTGGGCAATCGGTTCGGGGCCTTCCGAACGAAGCCAGCGACGGCACGCCCCATCAGCCCCTCGCGCTCCCCGGCATGCACAGAGGAGGAGCACGGATCACACGGTTCGCTCGTCTGGGCTCTGACCGGTATCGCGGCGTTCTTGCTCGAACCACTAGCGCCCCTGCTAGCGCCGCGCACCGCCGTGCACATCCGAGCCATGAAGACGCAATAGCTACACGCGACTAATTGGCGTCGCCCGTCCAAGGATGAGGCCGTGGTGCATTTGCCCCGATCCGCTCTGGCTTTGGGCTTGCCCCGGGGTGTAGCACTTGCCATGTTCAAACATTCGTACAGCGGAAAACCGATTATGGGCAAAGTCACCGATACCTGCGCGCTGGGCGTTCGCGCGATGAAGTGGGCTGTTCGCCTGATCCGCGAGGGCAAGACCCGCCTCCTCATCGCGGACGCCTGGACCCGCCTATTCAAGGCGCTCGCCGCGGGCTACTACACCGTCGCCTACCGCTGGACTGGCCGCCTCTCGGGACCGCCGGACGTAGCCGTGCGACTGCAGACCGACCATCCCGTAGCCTACGAGTCACCCGACCACCTCATTCCCTTCGGCACAAGCCAGAACAACAGCACCAACAAGTACTTCGTCATGGCCATGCGCCGCCGGATCCTGCGTGAGTTCTCCGCGGTGCGTCCCGCCCTGCTGGACCTCGGTTGCTCGGGCGGGCAACTTGTGCGCGACTTCCTCGACCTCGGCTATCTCGGCGTGGGATTGGAAGGATCAGACTATTCACTCAAGGCCAAGCGTGCGAACTGGCCTATGTTGGCGGGCAAACACCTGTTCACATGCGATGTTGCCCATCCGTTCCAACTGACCGTCAACGACCAGCCCGTGCAGTTTCACCTGATCACGATGTGGGAAGTGCTGGAGCACATCGAGACGGCCAGACTGCCACAACTGTTCGACAATATTATCAAACACCTGGCCCCCGGGGGGTACTTTGTGGCGTCCACCACATCGGGACCCGACATGCACGACGGTGTCGACCTGCATCAGACCAAGTGGCCCAATGCCGAATGGCGGGCATTCCTGAGTAAGGAGAAACCGCAACTGGAGTGGGTCGATCTGGGTCTCACTTATTACCAGATGGTGCGGCACAACGAGGAACGGTCGTTCCTGACCTATCGCCGCAAGGCCTGACGCGGTGGCGCCTCAACAAAGCGCAACATGGCGCGCTCGGCGGCCACAAGGTCATTGGCATCCCGAAACGCACGCACCGCGTCCTCCGGCACCGTGAGCGTGCCAGCCCGTGACGCAGCGATCAGCGTTGCCGCACGTTCCGTGAGTTGTGCGACGTCGAAACAAGGCACGCGGTGGACGAGCGCGTCCGGCATTTCCGCGAGAGCCTCGATGGCATAGGCCACCACCGGCACGCCACACAAAACGGCTTCGCCTGCGACCGCCGGCGCGCCTTCGTAGTAGCTCGGCAGCAAGAACACGCGCGCGGATTTAACCAGGCTGAATTTCTCTACACCGGACACGTACCCGGGGAGGGCAACATGACCATCCAGCCCCAGGGCGGTGATTCCCGGCCCCAGCGTGTCCCGCAGATTGCCGATCAGAACGGCTTTGAAATCGGGTATCCGCGACTTCAGCGCCGCCAGCGCGCGCAGCAAATCGGCCGTGCCCTTCTGCGGATGGGCGCGACCAACCCACACCACATCGCACCGCGGTGACGCGGGGCGCGCGGCATCAATCACCGCCGGATCATAGCCCACCGGCATCCAACTGCACTGTTCGCGCGCAAACCCCCGCTGCACCAGTCCTTCGATGAAGGCAGGGCGGATGCAGAAAATATGATCCACGCGGGCGCGGCGGGCGCGGCGCAGCGAGTAGGCCTGCGACAGGGCGTAATGGATGGAAGCCAGGCGATGTTCGCCGGGAAACAGTGACTGCGGGCGCAGGCAATCCAGCAGAGCCGGCGCGCGCATGTGCAGAATCAAGGCCCTGCGTTTGGCCCGGCAGGCCAGCAAGGGAATGGTGTCGGCCCAGCTGTCCGACACCGCATAGGCATAATCGAACTCCGGCGCGTCTTTGAGCACCGCGGTGGAGCGGCGTGCTTTGCCGGCGTAGTCGCGCAGAATACCGAGGCGATCCTGTTCGGATACATCCGGGAGGTGATCATCGGTGAGCAGCACCTCCGCCTTCAGCGCCCAGGTGTCGCGCCGGTGGGCCAGAGCGTGCCCGCCCAGCAACGTCAGCTGGTGGCCTCTGGCGATCAAACGTTGGGCCAGCCGCAGGAAGTGAAAGTCGCCACCGGCCAGACGCTTGTCGTAAGCGCCGTTGCAGATCAGAAGTCCCCGCGGGGACGCTGTCGAATTGCGCGTCATGAATGCCCCGAATGGTGCACGCTAGGCCGATTCGCCGGTGTAAAAGTTCGTTTCAAGAAAAACTGTTTTCAGAATATCTGCAAAACGCCCGGGGCGATCCTGTCGGCGAACGCTATAGAAATTTCCGACCGCGACGCCCGGAAACAAGCGCACGACCGGCTTGCTCAGGAACGGGGGCAATGGATAGCAATTCGATCCGCGCACGCCCAGCACCTTGAAATAGCCATCGCGCTCGATGAACTCCACGAACGAACCGCGCACGAATCCCCGCACGTGCGGCCCCAGTATTTCCATGGAAAATGGCTGCATCCCCAGCAAAAGTGCCGCACGGTTGTGCAGTGACGCCAGATTCGGCACGCCGATGATGAAAGCGCCGCCGGGCTTCAGCACGCGAAACACTTCGGAAAAAATCCAGAACAGCTCCTTCGTGTGCTCCAGAATCTGATTCGCCACCACCACGTCGAGCGTGCCCTCATCGACCGGAAAACGGCCGCGCTCCAGATCGAAATCCCAGGTCTGAATGCCATTCTGCCTTGCGGCTTCAATATTCGGCGGGTGCGATTCCAACCCGAATAGATCAACGGGCTTTCCAAAGGCGCTGCGGATATTCAGCAGATCCGTGCCGGAACCCAGTCCCAGATCCAGCACGCGCGGCCTGCTGCTGACGGTGGCAAGATGCGCGACGGCCCAGTCGCGGACGATGTCGCGACCATAGTTGAGCTGCCCCGTGAGGTGGGAGAACTCCAGCAGACGCTCTCGAAGCCAGGGATTCATCGCGGTAGTTTCGGGACGGGCTGGTAGATGCGGCGATTCATCAGCGCATGTGACGTGTAGAACTGGACGCCATGCTTCAGAACACGCAACAGCTGCGCGATGGCAGGAAAGCGGTCCACCAGCGCGGCGCGGCGGGCCGCAGAACCGGAGTCGGACAGCGCGGCGTTGGCGTTCCGCATGGATGCGTAGTCGGTCTGTTCATAGGTCGTCTGCTGTGGTCGCTGCCAGGCCGTGCCGACATCCCGGGTTTTTACGGCATGCACGAGCAGATACATCGGGCGGAAAGTGATGAGTTCGACGCGCTGACGGACGACCTGCGGGTCGGCGACCTGATACCAGCGGTTGTAGGGCCCGTCCGCATGGATGATCATGCGCCGCACTTCAAAACCGTTTTCCGGTGACAGCGCGCGGTAAAAGACGTCCGGCCCAAACTGATAAAAGCCGTGGCCGCAGTTGTTGTTAGCCGGCAGATGAAAGAACAGACTCCCGCCCACGGCAACCATATCCATGCAGTTGCGCAGCGCCACCGGGAAATTGAACACGTGCTCGAGTGTGCCGCCGTCAAAAACCACATCAAACTTCTGCTTCAACGTCTCCGGGACGGGCGTGTTCAGATCCTGCAAAACATCCGCGCCTTCATAGTCCGAATAGTCCATGACATGCAGATCGCGGGCGCCGAGCATGCGCAAAAAGGGATCCGCATACGGCACGGAACCGTCCGTGGGAATCTGCGCGAACAGGGATTCGTCGAGTACCCCGGCGCGTTGTAACAATGCGCGCAGCGGCTTGCGGTAGACGTTGATCTGAAGACGGCCCAGCGTCAGACAACGATCAAAGTTGATGCCCTGCATGCGCGCGCCAAGCAGGAACAGCACCGCGTTTTTGTTCATTCCCATACGTGATTCTCGCAGCGCACTATCACAAAAAGAGTCGTGGGCTTCAACCGGCAAGGCGATGGGGTTATTGCCGACTTTGTAACTTTTATCAATCCGGATGCGCCACAGGGTGGTGCCACTACAGGGATTATCCACTTCGTGTAGGGCTTCTCAGGCAGGGCCGGCTTTCGGTCGGCCATAGCCGACGTAAAGTCGACTCTCGGGCAATTGACAAATTTAAAGAAGCGTCAGACGCACCACTGCAGCCGCCGCACCGTGTGCGGCAAAACTCAAAGGTGGGCACGATCAGGCGTTGGGGATATTCCGTTCTGTTTCGCGCCAGCCTGCTCCACGAGTAACGAGCGCACGGCGCTCTGGACACGTGCGGGCGTGATTCCGGTGAGGCAGGCGAACCGTTGCGGATTGGTGCAACGAATGCCATGGCGCGAATAGCCATAGCAGGGACTGCAGGGCAGTCCCAGGCGCACGATGCGGTGCGGAACACCGAAGGGATACACGGACGTATGCGGCGTGGGCCCCATAATCACGACTTCAGGCGTGCCCACTGCCGCGCCGAGATGCGTTAGCAACGTGTCGCAGCAAACCAGACAGTCGACACGCTTGAGGATTGCCGCCGCATCCAGGATTGACCGTGCCGGTGCGTCCATCAGTTGCTCGGGCATAAGCCGGGCCAGGCGGCGGATCGTCTCACGCAGGGGCGCCTCATCCGGTCCACCAAACAGCAAGAGGCGCACATTCGGGTCCGCGGCGAGGAGGCGCGCAAGTTCGGCCCAGCTCTCGGGCGCCCAGCGGCGCAGCGCGAGGTTCTTTGTCGTCCCTGTGCCGGGATGCAGCCCGATCACGCGCCGGCCATCCAGCCCCTGTTGCGCAAAAACGTGCTTCGCGAACTCGAGTTGCGCGGGTGTCAGATGCAGTTCGAGCGGCGGCGCGGCGGCGATGCCGATGCCCAGCCCTTCACGCAGCAGGCGCAGATTATTTTCGATCAGATGCGCCTGCGTATCTTCGGGAACGCGATCCGTGAGAAGCAGCGACGCCAGCGCTCCGCAGCGCAGGGAAAAATCGAAGCCAACGCGTCGCCGCGCGCCGATCAGCCGGGTGATCACGTTGTACTCCAGCCGATTCTGCGGCATGACGGTGAACGACACGTCATAGCGCCGGCGGCGCAGCGTTCGGCAATAGGTCAGCGACGCCAGCATGGTTGCGCCCATGAAATCATGGTGCAGGCATTCACGTACAACCGGGTTCCCCGCGAACACGTCGCGCGCCGGCTGACCTTGCATGACCAGCACGTCCACGGCAGCGGCGGGCCAGGCGGATCGGAGGGCGCGGAGCAGCGGCGTCGCCATGAGCCCATCCCCCGCCCCACCGAGGCTAATCACGAGCGCCTGCTGAGGCGGGATCATGACTGCACCTCGGCGTG
>JAQCIA010000091.1 GCA_027620105.1 Verrucomicrobiota bacterium
AAGCGCCCGCCGACGCCTTTGCGCAAATCGAACGCACAGCCGTGGCCCGCCTCGGCCGCGACCTCGTGATCGTGATTGCGCTCACCAGCGCCGCACCGTTTCTCGGTTTGCTCGGCACCGTGGGTGGCATGATCGAAACGTTTCACGCCGTGGCCGGTGGCAATCGCGGCGAAACCGCGGCACGCGTGTCGAGCGGCATCAGTCAGGCCCTGATCGCCACCCAGTACGGCCTCGCCGTCGCGATTCCCGGCCTGTTCTGTGTGGCCCGCTTGGAGCGCTTGCGGGATCGCGCCACGCTGCGCTTTGCCCATTGCCGCAACCAGCTGCTGCTCGCCCTCGCGGCGCGCACCGACGACCCCGGGAGCCACCATGCGACGGTTGCGTGATTACGGCGGCCAGATCGCCCAGCGCAGCGTGGAAATCAACGTCATTCCACTGATCGACTGCATGCTGTTTCTGCTCATTTTTTTCATCTCCACCACGGTCTTCGAGGAGGCAACCGGCGTGGACGTGCAGAAACCCCAGGCGGCAAGTGCCGCGCCGCTCGCCAAGGAAAGCATCACCCTCGCCCTCACCGCCGACGGTCAGATCATCTACGGCGGGCGCTCCGTGTATCCGAACGCCGTGCGCGGCCTCGTCGCCCAGCAGTTGCGCGACAAGCTCGTCCCCGTCATCATCCTCGCGGACAACCGCGCCCGCACCGGCACGCTGGTGGATCTCATCGATGAATGCAAACTGGCCGGCGCCGCGCAGGTGAGCCTCGCCGCCACGCAGGAGGGTTCATGACCCCTTCCGATCCCGCTCGCGCCCATCTCGCCCAGTGGAACCACGGCCGCCCGGCACATGCTGATTCGTGGCGTGCCGCCTTTATCGCTGCCGCGCTGACGGCTGGCATCTTTGCCTTGCTGCCACTTTCCGACCTGCTCGCACCCTTGCCGCAGATTGCACCACCGTCAACGCTTGTGGACACGCTGCCTCCGCCGCCCCTGCCCCCGCCCAGCGCGCCGACACCCCTGCACCAGACCGTCCCGCACGCGGTCGCACCGCTCCCGCAGCTGGCGGAACCGCGCGCCGCCTTGCCGGTAGCCGCGCCGCTGCGCATGCACCTGACCATGTCCATCGCCCCCGGTGACGTCGCCGTGAACTTCCCCATCACACCGGCATCCTCGCTGCGCGATCCCTCCGGCGCCTGGGTGTTCGACATAAGCGAGACGGACCGTATGCCCCGCGCACTCGCACGCCTGGCACCGTTATATCCGCCACAGGCGCGCATGCGCCGTCTCGAAGGGGATGTGATTATGGAGTTTGTGGTGACCCCCGAGGGCGCCGTCAAGGAGGCCACCGTCGTGCATGCGCAGCCCCCGGGAATCTTTGACCAAGCCTCGCTACAGGCCATTCAGCGCTGGCGCTTCGAGCCAGGCATGAAGGGCGGCGAGGCCGTGCCCGTCCGTGTGCGACAGAAACTGACCTTCAGGCTGGAAGAATAATGTGAAGCGCCACAGCACCGATCATCAGATCCGCACGCACCAGGTGGGCATGCTGTTGCTTGCCGCGTTGTGCCTGCTGTGGCCTTCGTTCGCCACGGCGGCAGCCGACCCGTTCGAGCCATCCGTCACCCGTCAGGAAGCGGAACTGCTCGAACAAGCCATGACCCTCGCGGAGAAGGACGTGACCGCGGCCATCACGCAACTCCAGACCGAGAATCGCGTCGCCGCAAGTCCGGCACTGGACTACGCCCTCGGCAACCTCTACGTGCAGACCAACCGGCTCACCGACGCCGAGGCCGCCTATCGGGAAGCCCTGCGAAAACTTCCACGCTTTCGCGCGGCACGCAACAACCTCGCCCGCCTGTACCTCATGCAGGAACGCCCCGCCGCCGCCATTTCCGCCTTCGCCGAACTCGTGCGCGATGGTCAGGGTGACGCCGAAACCTTTCTGCTATACGGCCATGCCTGCACCTTGGAAAACCGCTTGCTCTCCGCCGAAACCGCCTATCGCCAGGCGCTGCTGCTGCAGCCGGATGGCGTCGAGGCACGGCGCGGGCTTGCGCGCTGCCTGATCGACCAGCAGCGCTACGCCGAGTCCTCCCCGCTCGTATCGGAACTCCTGTCGCTAGCGCCTGACGATGCGGAGTTGTGGTCGCTGCAGGCCAACATCCATCTCACGCAGGAACGCCCCACCGATGCCGTGGCCAGCCTCGAGACCGCGCGGCGCTTGCAGGCTGTCACACCCGACATGCTGGCGACACTCGGCGATCTGTATCTCAATCTGGCACAGCCCGCCGATGCCGTGGCGGCCTACACACAGGCCTTTGCGATCACCAACGCGCCGGTGACCCGACAATTGCGGGCCGCCGAGGGACTGATACAGATCGGCGAGTGGCAGGCCGCGGAAAATCTGCTCGATCAACTGGACGCGCGCATGCAGCGCGGGAGGCACGTTCTGACGTCAGCCGAGGACCAGCAGCGCACACGCCTGCGCGCCGATGCCGCGTACCGGGCGGGCCGCCCCGATGAAGCGCGCACAGCGCTGCGCGAGCTCTTGCAGCGCGACCCGCTCGATGGCGCCGCCCTGCTCACCCTCGGCGACCTTGATCGCGAATCCGGCCGACTGGAAGAAGCGCGGCTATCCTACGAACGCGCCGCCCGCATTCGCGGCTTCGAAGCCCGCGCGCTCGTGCGCCAAGCCCAGGTGGAAGTCGACCGCGAACGCTATGCCGCCGCCGTCGAACTGTTGCAAGCCGCCCAAGCCTTCGAGGACCAGCCCCACGTCGCACGCTACCTGGATCAAGTCCGCCGCCTCGTGCGGTAGCGGCCGCATCGTGTGCGGCCTGCAATTGCCCCTGTACGGGACGACGCCATTACGGTTCACGCGCCTGGTCACAACATGCGCAACGCCGCCCAAATCCCTTCCGCCGGTTGGATCGCCGCCGGCCTCGCCCTCGGCCTGCTGCTCACCGCCGGCGTCTGGGGACAGCCCCCCATTTCGAATTCGTGTGGGACGATGCCTTCTACGTTGTGTCCAACAAGTCCCTTCAGGACTGGAGCAACCTGCCCGCCTATTTCTATGACAGCGGCACGTCGGCCGGTCATGACGCCACGGAAGATTTCCGCGTGTTTCGCCCCCTCCGCAATGTTTCATACCTGATCGACTATTCCCTCGCCGGCCTCAATCCCGCCTGGTGGCACATCCATCAGGTGCTTTTGCACACCCTGAACGCCCTCCTCGTGGCCATCGCCGCCGGCCTGCTCGCGCGCAGTCCCGTGGCGGCGCTCGTGGGTGGCCTGTTGTTTCTCGTGCACCCGGTTCAGACCGAAGTCGTGGCCTGGGTGAAGGGGCGCGACGACGCCCTCTCCGCCTGCTGGACGCTGATCGGCTTTCTCCTCTGGCTGCATTGGCGCGGCCGCGCCTTCACCTGGCCGCGTTGCGCCGCCCTGTCCGGCGTCTACCTCGTGGCCTGCCTCGCCAAAGACCAAGCCATCATCCTGCCCCTGCTCTTGCTGACCGCCGAACGCTGGCTGCCCCCACCCGCACCCGACCGCACCAGTCGCGCCGGCCTGCGCCTCTGGGCATCCCTCGCCGCCACAGGCCTCCTCTATCTCGTCTGGCGTCATCTCTTCATCGGCCGCACCTCACAGGTGGACTACCTCGACGGCCCGCTGTCCTCCCTGCTGACGATGTTGCCCGTCGCCGTGAAGTACCTGCAGTTGCTGATCTGCCCCTGGCACCTGCTCGCCGATTACGCCGGTATCACGCCGGCCACGTCTCTTTTTGATCCGCGCGTCCTCGGTGCCATCGTCGTGCTCGCCCTCGTCACGGCGCTCATCTGGCGCGTTCGCAAACGCGCACCTTTCGTGACCTTCGGCCTGCTCTGGGTGGGACTCGCCCTCCTGCCAGTTTCCAACATCGTTCCGATGATGCAATACATGGCGGAACGTTTCCTTTATCTGCCCATGATCGGATTCGCCTGTGCCGCGGGCGCCCTGGCGGCTTTTGCAGTGGCGCGTTGGCGCCTCCCTGCCAGTCTCGCTTGCGCCATCCTGCTCGCCCTCGCCGCCCTGCGTGCCCACGCGCGTACCGCCGTCTGGCAGAATGATGTGACGCTGTTCACGACCACCGTGCGCGATACGCCGGCCAACGTTTTGCGCGCGCGCCGCAGCCTGATGTCCGCATACATGCGCGCCGGGCAATACGCCCAGGCACGTCCCATCGCCGAGGAACTGTGGCGCATGGCCGAGACCGCGCCGGACCTCTCCCCACGCAAGCGCGCCGAGTATACACGCCACTTCGGCATGACCGCCCTGCGCTCCGGCGATCGCCTCACCGGCCGCGCGATGCTGGAAAAAGCCATCGCCCACGACCCCACCTACCTGGCCCCCTACGTCACCCTCGGCATTGATGCCGGCGCCGCCGGTGACGCTGCCCTTGCCCTGGATTGGCTTGATCGCGCCCAACAAATCGATCCACAGCTCGCCGTCATTCATTACAATCGCGGAATCGCCTTGCAGGCATTGGGAGACCCCCAAGGTGCCGAATTGGCCATGCGCCAGGCCATCGCGTTGCACCCGGAAACGCCGGACATGCACAAAACCCTCGCCGCCCAGCTGTGGCAGCGCAACGACATTCCCGCCGCCCTGCAGGTCTATCGTGACGCCGCCCAACGCTGGCCAAACGACCCCGAAATCGTCCAATGGCTGGTCGAAGCCGAACGGCTCACACAGAATCACGATTGACCCCGTCGCCACATCCCCCTACATAGCCCGATGCAAACGTGGGCCGTATTGTTCGATTGGGATGGCGTGGTCGTGGACTCCGCACCGCAACACAAAGCGGCTTGGGAGCGCATGGCGTCCGAAGATAATCTCCTGCTCCCCGACGACCACTTCGCGCAGAGCTTCGGGCGCCGAAATCCGCAGATCATCATGGAGCTGTTTCGCTGGACCCAGGACCCGCGCGAAGCCCAGCGCCTGGCGGATCGCAAAGAAAACCTCTTCCGGACCCTCGTCCGCGAATCCGGCCTGGAGACCCTCCCCGGTGTGCGCACACTCCTCGATGCCCTGCATGCCCGCGACATCCCTTGCGCCATTGCCTCCTCCGCACCTCGCGAAAATCTGGACTGCGCCCTCACCCTGCTGAACCTGCACGATCGGTTCAGGCATATTGTGGCGGCGGAGGATGTACAACGCGGCAAACCCGCCCCGGAAGTGTTTCTCAAGGCCGCTCAGGGACTCGGTGTGCCGCCCGCCCGGGCCATGGTCATTGAAGACGCACATGTCGGCGTCACGGCGGCGCACGCCGCCGGCATGGCCGTGTTGGCGGTCGCCACCACACACCCCGCCAACTCGCTGACCGCGGCGGATCGCGTTGCCCACTCCCTCGAAAACATCACCCCGGATGACCTGGTGGCTCTGATTGCGGATCGGCAAAACAAGGTCTGAATCCCATGAAAACCCTTAAAATCTACCCCTCCTCCGCATTTCGTCAATAAATAACGCCAAAAATTTGCGGACATACACTCGTCATTTATGCTTCTGTAAGTCGAAAATAGTGAAGTTCAAGGTGCGCTCGCTTGCTTTGTTTGGGGTATGTACATGATCAATGATAGCCGTTTCGCCCGTCGTTTTGTGTCCGCGCGGTCTTTTCTCGTCGCACTTGCACCCCTGGTGCTATGCGCCATCGGTGCTTCCGCCGGTGAAGCGGACATCAAGCTGCCCGATCTCTCCCAGGTGACCTTCGCCGGGCTGGGCGGCATCAGCGGACACGCGCTCATGTACATGGGCATCGTCATTTGCGCCATCGGCGCCGCCTTTGGCGTGATCCAATACAACCAGACGAAGGCCCTGCCGGTGCACGAGTCCATGGCCAAGGTCTCCCACACCATCTGGGAAACCTGCAAAACCTACCTATTCACCCAGGGAAAATTCCTGGCAATCCTGTGGCTGCTGATCGCCGCCTCGATGATCTATTATTTCGGTTTCCTCACCGCGCACCACGACGCGCTCGGCAACCCCCTCCCCACTGGTCACGTGGTCTTCAATGTCGCGGTCATTCTGCTCGCCTCCATTCTGGGCATCCTCGGCTCCTACGGCGTGGCCTGGTTCGGCATTCGGATCAACACCGTGTCAAACTCACGCACCGCCTTCTCCGCGCTGAAGGGCAACCCCCTGGCCACGCTGGGCATTCCGCTGCGCTCGGGCATGAGCGTCGGCCTCTTGCTCGTGGCCGTGGAATTATTCTTCATGATCGGCATCCTGATATTCCTCCCCAGCGAACTCGTCGGCCCCTGCTTCATCGGTTTCGCCATCGGCGAATCCCTCGGCGCGGCCGTCCTCCGTATTTGCGGCGGCATCTTCACCAAGATCGCCGACATCGGCTCCGATTTGATGAAAATCGTCTTCAAACTGCCGGAAGATGACCCCAAGAACCCCGGCGTCATCGCCGACTGCACCGGGGACAACGCCGGCGACTCGGTTGGTCCCACCGCCGACGGCTTCGAAACCTACGGCGTGACCGGCGTCGCCCTCATCGCCTTCCTGTCCCTGGCCCTGGCGGCATCGCCCGAAGTCTGTGCGCCGCTCATCATCTGGCTGTTTGCCATGCGCGCGTTGATGATCGTGACGTCGCTCGTGTCCTATTTTGTCAACGAAGCCCTGAGCAAGGCCATGTTCGGCGGCAAGAAGGATTTCGATTTCGAAGCGCCGCTGACCCACCTTGTCTGGATCACCTCGGCCGTGTCGATCGCCATCACCTTCATCGCCAGCAAGCTGATGCTGGGTGATTTCACGGACGCCGCCGGCACCGCTCAGCCCGCCCTCTGGTGGGTGCTGTCCGTCATCATCAGCTGCGGCACCGTGGCCGGTGCGCTCATTCCTGAATTCACCAAGGTGTTCGTCAGCACCTCCTCCCGTCACGTTCGCGAAGTCACCAACTGCTCAAAGCATGGCGGCGCGTCGCTGAACATCCTGTCGGGCTTTGTGGCCGGTAACTTCTCCGCCTTCTGGATGGGGCTGTGCATCATGGCGCTCATGGCGACGTCCTACTTCTTCTCCCAGAACCCCGCCCTGCTGGCGCTCATGCCCGCCAAATTCCTCTTTGCCGCGCCGATCTTCGCCTTCGGCCTCGTGGCCTTCGGCTTCCTCGGTATGGGCCCCGTCACCATCGCCGTCGACAGTTACGGCCCCGTTACGGACAACGCGCAGTCGGTGTATGAGCTGAGCCAGATCGAAGGCCTCAAGGACATCAAGAATGAGATCAAGCGCGATTTCGGATTCCATGCGGATTTCGAGAATGCCAAGTACCAGCTCGAAAAGGGCGACGGTGCCGGCAACACCTTAAAGGCAAACGCCAAGACGGTGCTGATCGGCACGGCCGTCGTCGGCGCCAC
>JAQCIA010000092.1 GCA_027620105.1 Verrucomicrobiota bacterium
CCTCAAAGGTGGCAACGTCGTTGTCGGCGAAGCCCGCCGCGCGCACGGCTTCCCAGCATTGCTGCTGCACAATCATTTCGTAGGCCTTGGCGATGCTCCCGCTCTTGGATGGATCGGCCATGGCCACCTGCCCGATCAGGGCTGGCGCCGCGAGATCAATCCAGGCCCGCGGCGGATTCGTCACCCCCAGATCGGCCAATCGGTCGCGGTTGTAGCAGATGCCGAAGGTGCTCAGCGCGGTGCCACAGAAATAGTCCGTGCGCCAGACTTCACCACCCAATGCGTCGGGAATGATGGTTCGCCCTGACGCATCCACAAACAGCCCTGGTGGCGCGCCCCCCGCCGGCCAGGCCGGCACCGTGAGTCCCGACGACGCGGCGCGATCATGGTCGTACGTGCCGCCGCCAAAAAACACATCAACTTTGCTCGAGAACGCGTCGGCATCATCCGTTTTCCGGAAGGCCAGATACAGGTCGCGCTTCGCGCGCCAGGCTGCGTTGTCGTCGGCCGGTGGCTGACTCGGATCGAATCGCCGGTCGAGGATCGTCTCGCCCCCGCCCGCCGGCCAGGCGTGCCCCGCGCCGGTCCACCAGCCACGGACTGCCGCCGTGAATTCGGCTTCAAGATACCGGGTGATTTCAGTGGTCCCGCCGATCACACGCCAGTCCACACGTGCGGGTTTTCCATAGTGCGCTAGGTGCCAGTCGGCAAATCCCCGTCCGAACTCATAGCGAATCGCCTCGTTGTGGGGCGAGATCACCACCAGCACCGGATCCGCCTCCGTCCAACGGCGCCCTGCATCCGGTTGACGTAAGAGGAACGGCAATGCCACCACCAGCACAATGGCAATCAGAATGGTGACGCGTGCGAACATGCCACTAAGCCTCCAGTCCCGCCACCATGCGCATTGGCGTGCGCCTCACAAGCCACATGGAAGCGCCCCCCATGAGGCCGAATGCCGTAATGATGCCATACCAGAACGTCCACCCATATGCGCCTTGGTCGCATCGAGCACGCGCCCGGTGATCGCCAGGGAGATGGCGGCGCCATAGGACGGGAAGGAATCGATCACCCCCGCCGCGAATCCGGCCATCTGCTTGCCACCGATATCCGTCGGCGCCGCGGCTCCCACAATGAAATGGGTCGCGCTGGCCGTGAGCGAAATCGCAATCAATATCAGACAACCGATCATCACACGCCAAATGTAAACCCCACCAGAAACCAGGCCGCATTGCTCTTCAGCATGCCCGTGGCAACGGTTTGCATCCTGACGTCTCCTTCGTCTTTCCTGCGGGATGGCTGGCCGCCCCACCCCTCACGAGCCAAGCACAATAACATCTTCCGGAGCGACCCAAAGCTGCGCTCGTTCCGCACGATCCCCGGCCACGACACGCGGATTTAGATCAAATGCCTTCCATTCAGCATCCACACCATCGTGCGAAGGAATGCGCACTTGATGTTGGGCAATTTCGCCAAGATAAACCGTGTCGTGCAGGGTAGCGTCCAGCACGTTGGGCGCGTCCGCCGGTGGCGAATCGAATCGGATGACTTCGGGGCGAACGGACACCGTCACGCGCGCGCCGTGAACGACCCCTGCGTCGGCACGCGCCGTGCTGAACAGCTCGCCGATCGCCGTCTGCACGCGCACGCGCCCAGTCGCGGACTCCGTGACCAGGCCCTCGAGGAAATTCGTTTCGCCAATGAAATTCGCCACAAAACGGTTGGCTGGGTGCTGATAGACGTCCCGCGGCTTCCCAACTTGACACAGTTTTCCCTGATGCATGACGGCCAGGCGATCGGCAATGGAGAGCGCCTCCTTCTGATCGTGCGTGACGTAGATGGCCGTCAGCCCCGACTCCTTGCATATGCGCCGAATCTCGCTGCGCATCTCCAGACGCAATTTAGCATCCAGGTTCGAGAGTGGCTCGTCCAGCAGCAGACATTGCGGACGGACCACCAGCGCGCGTGCGAGCGCCACGCGTTGCTGTTGCCCGCCGGACAACTGATTGGGCTTGTCCTTTGCCCGGTCCCGCATCCGCACCAGTTCGAGGGCCTCATCCACGCGCTTTTCCCGCTCAGGCCGCGCGACCCCGCGCATCTCCAGACCGAACGACACATTCTGCGCGACGGTGAAATGCGGCCAGAGTGCGTAGCTTTGAAAAACCATTCCCGTATCGCGCACATGCGGCGGCAACAGGGTCACGTCGCGATCGCCAATGCGAATGGAGCCCTCGTCGGGCGTATAAAATCCCGCCAGGCAGCGCAGCAGCGTGGTCTTGCCGCAACCACTCGGGCCCAGCAGGAAGAAGAGCTCGCCCGCCGCGATATGCAGCGACACCGCATCCACGGCTCGCGTGTTCGCAAACCGCTTGCTGACCCTGTCGATGTTCACAGCAACCGACATATGCGCCGACGCTATAGCACAAACGGACAACCGGAACCAAGACAGTGGAATACGCGCGGGCGTGACCGCGCGATCACCCCCATGCTACCCCGCAACCTCCAACCGGTGCGCCTTGCGACCGCCGCGGGTAATGGCATTCCGGGCCTGCGTGTGCTCGAGCAGCATCTTCGCCAGATCCACGGACCGACCAACAAGCTCCCGCGCACCCGTGCGCAACTCTTCGCTCTGCTCGACATAGGCAATGTTGCGCTCCATGTCTTCCGCCGACCAGCCCCGTGAGTGCGCAATGTAGGGAAACTGTGGAAAAAGAAAGCCGAGTTCCGCGAAAAACCCCAGCACGCTGCCCGCCACCCCCTGCACATTGTCCTGGCCGCCCGTGATGATGAAGGAAGCCACCTTGTTGCGTATCAACACCTGGTCCGCAATGGTCACCTGATTCTGCACGCAATTCAAACGTTCGGCCATTTTGAAGTACAGGGAACTCGCCCCGCCCCAGCGGATCGGCGTGGCCAGCACCACCGCATCGCCCCAGTGCACAAGCGCATCGTAAACCTGATCCATCTCGTCCTGCGCATCCATCTGGGTGATGGAGCAGGGCCAGGTGCACGCCTTGGCCGACTTGGAGTAGTAGCCTTCGCAGTTGCGGAATTTGAGCGCGCTGAGACGGATCATTTTCGTCTCACAGCCGAGTTTGGATTTGGCATGCTCCAACGCCACATCGAGCAAGACCTCCGAAGTGGAGTAGCGCGGGTTGTTTTCATCCATGGCCGTGGTGGATATTCCCACCACGCGCACGGGACCTGGCGCGCGTTCAATTGGCCGGCTGAGTGGATGCGGCGGGTGTGGCAGATGGCTGCGCTTGGAAGCCGCCTCGAGATTGATCCACAGGTGGTCATCCTCGACCTTCACGTCGTACCGCGGTACGGCATCGGCCTCATAACCGGGTTCCCCCTGTCCCGTCTGCGCGTGAAACTTCCAGTGATGCCAGGGGCACACCACATACTCGCCGTCGAGCCGCCCTTGCCCCAGCGGCCCACCCACGTGATTGCACATGCCGTGAATGGCGCCGAACTTTCCGCCCACGTACGATATCGCGTAGGTCTGCGTGTGTACGCGCACTTCCGTCAGCGTCTTCTGCATGAATGCGGCACGCGGTCCTAGATCATGCCACTTGGCCATGTTCGTTCCTCCTTGCCGACGTCGCCATCGAACCGCGTAAGCGCCGACTTATTCCAACCGCCGGTATGTACCGGGCTCTGCTTTCAGGACCAACACGTTGTCCTGCCGTTCCACTTCACCCGTAATCTCAAGCGGTTCGGCAATCTTGTCCAGCACGTCGCTGGACACCGCCCCCCCATCCGAGCCCGCCAGTACGAAATACACAGCCATCCCGTCGGCATCACGCACCACCAGCACGGGCGGGCAGCCGCCGCTGATGCATCGAATGGCGCAGGCTTTGTGGGGTTTTAAGTTGCCGGGCTTCATCACGCCGAAATAACACTTGCTGTCCACGATCTCACCACGCAGCGTGAAGTTCCCAAGTGGCACCCCATCGTCGCCCGCGACCGCCGCGGCTTGCACCGCGATTGTCCCGGGGCGAACCTCAATCATGGACTGATTGTCGCGCGTGATCAACGACCCCTGCAACGTCACGGCCCGGCCTTCCAGCCCGCGCACAAGTTCCTGGGCGCCATGCTTCCCGGGCGCCACAAGCAGCACGCGCGACCGGACATCCTTGGCATCGGTACCGATTGGCCGGCGCACAATCAAGTTCGGATAAGGCGACTCGCTGATGATCCCATCAAACGATTTGACAATGCCAAACTCGAACTGCCCATCCCCGTAGCGATGCTGCAACCCGGCCAGTGCCACTGCCACACCAGCCCCCGCCACGAACAACGCAACGACCCACCGCCGCAGGAACGCGGCCGTGGCCGGGGGCATCTTTGCGTTATAGCCAATGTAAAACGGGGCGCTCATGACTTCGGATTTACAACCGCCGATGAACACGGATGGACACAGCTTCGTCCACTTCCGCGTTTATCTGTGTTCGTCCGCAGTTCCATCTTCCTCCCCGTGCTCAGCCGATCTTCGCCGGCTCCACCCGCGTGCCCGGCGCATTCGGACGCGGATGCACCCACACCTGCCCCATCACAATTTTCACGGCAAACGTCGGAACGCTTTCCGTGAAAGGCGGCGGCGACGCACCGGTCTCCGGCAGATACTGGTAGCCATGCCAGGGGCAAGTCACGAAGCCATCCACCACGCAGCCTTCCCCTAGGGGTCCGTTCTGATGGCGGCAAACACTGGACAACGCCGACACCTTGCCATCATACCGAAACACCGCCACGCGCTCACCGCCCAAGGTCACCACCCGCGCCCGGTTCTCCGGGATATCCGCCACGGCGCAAACTTCCACGAAACCATCCGCCGTCGCGCCCGCGTGCTCCCGGTCGCCACACCACTCGCGCCAGCCGGTAAAGACATGCAGCCCCAGAATCCAAGCCATGCCGAGGCCCAACACACCAACCAGCCAGGGACTTGTTTCGGCCTGCAACACGCCCAGAACCACATGCAGCACCAGCGCCGCATAGGCCAGATAGACGCCCATGTGCAGCGCTTTCCAGACCGGTGCCGTCAGGTTCGCCAGCCAGAAATCGTGGCTGGTCGCCGCCATCAGGAACAGCAGCACCAGCGCGAAGAGGCCGAACCATTCAAAAGGAAACTCGCTGAGCCGCTGCACATCCGTGTTGCCCGTCAGAACGCTGACCAGCGGATTCACGTCACCCAGCGCGTGAAACTGCACGAGGGCAAACCCGCCATGCGCCGCCCCCAGCAGGAACGTCGCGACACCCATGTGGCGGCGGTTGTAAAGCATAGGCAGAAAGCGCGGATCGACGCGACACAGCGGTCCGATGGAAAGCACGACATTCAGGAGCAGAAACGCTCCGGTCCCCAGCGCGCGAATGAGCAACGCTTCCGCCGTGATCTCGGAATGCAACACCAGGCCGGTGACCACAAAAACCGCGAGAAACGTCAACACCCCGCCGGCCATCACCGTGTCATAGACCCGCTTCTGGCGATTCCAACTGATTGCCTGATACGCGAGAGTCATGGTGCCAGTTGCCGCGCGATCGGTTCCGGAATCTGCTCCATGACCGCCGGGGCTCGCCGCGCACGCACACCGGCGATGACGAGCAGGGGCAGCACAATCACCAAAACAAGCAACAGCCAACGGTGACAGATCCGCAGCCCGTGCTTCATGCGGACTCCGAACTGAACAATTGAGCGTCGCCGCGCGCTGTGGTGCCCTGATTTCCGTCTGTCACGCGTACGGAACGGATCTCACGCAGAGGCCCAGAGGTCGCGAAGATATTTGCGAGCTTCCGAACGCTTGCCTGGCGAGGTCGGCCAGGCGCAGCCGCATGCCGATTCAAGAATCGCCCTCGCCGCAGTTCGTGAAGTGAAAAACGGATCGGCGATCTCTGCGGATCGACGTGAACAATCCGTGCCGATTGCGTCGACTTGTCGCCCGCCGCTTTTCGTCGATGCGCGTTGCATTCCATGGGCGGCGCCGTCCGGCCAGACCGCCAGCGGCGCAGCAGCAAGGGCCACAGCGCGATCACCCCGGGCGCGATCATCATCCGAAAGCCACGCGTTCCGGCGCGCGCCAGAGGATCCATGCGCGCCACCCCACGCAGCAGAAACGCGATGCAAAAGACAAGCCCGATGAGCCCATAAACAGCCAGCAAGCGCACCGCCCATGCGGCAAGGATCAAGGCCATGCGGCGGAGTATAAGACGCGCCACGCGCAGCGGCAAGGTACGATGGCTGGCTCAGTATTATCGGGGACTCCCGCCCCGGTCCTGATTTCCCTCTTTGACAGCGCCTCGCCGACATTCGATGATGGCGGGGGAGTTGAGCGGATGCCGCCTGCGTCGCAACCGAACGTCTTCAGCGTCAGACGCGCCATGGATCCGGCGCGCGGGCTCATTCTGTCCGCCTCTGCCGATATTCTGGACCGCGTGCTGGCACTGGACCAGATCAGCCGCATCTACACCGATGCCCTCGCGGCCGATCCAGCCCGCCCGTTCGTCGACCGGCTGCTCGACGCCGTGCCGGTATCCTACACCCTTTCGGCGGAAGATCGCGCACGCATCCCCGCCACCGGCCCGCTCGTGGTCGTGGCCAATCATGCATTCGGGGGCATTGAGGGGCTCATCCTGCTGTCCATCCTCCAATCCGTGCGCCCCGACGTGCGCGTCATGGCGAACTACATGCTGCATCAGGTCCCGGAACTGCGCACATCGTTCATCTTTGTGGACCCCTTCGGACGACCGGGCTCCCCCCAGACCAACTCGCGTCCCCTGCGCGAATCGCTGCGCTGGTTGCGCCAGGGCGGCATGCTGGGCGTTTTTCCTTCGGGTGAAGTCGCCCGCCTGGACCTGCGCGCGCGTGCCGTGATGGAACCCGCCTGGAGCGAAACCGTGGCCGGCCTCGTTCGCGCCACGGGGGCAGCGGTGTTGCCGATCTTTTTCTCGGGGGGCAACAGCCCCCTCTTCCACGCGCTGGGGCTCCTGCATCCGCGTCTGCGCACCGCCATGCTGCCGCGCCAGCTGTGCAACAAGCGCAACCGCGCGCTGCCGGTCCACATCGGACACGTCATCCCCAAAGCGCGCCTCGCACGCTTCAGCGGGAATCGCGAACTGGTGAACTATCTGCGGGCACGCACCTATCTGCTCGCCAGCCGCCTGCCAGCCAAGGTACAGCCGGCCCCCCCGCGGCAACGCCCCTGGCTGCCCTCACGCCAGGATGAATTAATCGCCCCACCCATGCCGCCGGAGCAACTCGTCGCCGAACTCACAACGCTCCCGCCGGATCAGCGACTGACCGGCGCAGGCGAACTGGATGTCTGGTTCGCCCGCGCCCATCAG
>JAQCIA010000093.1 GCA_027620105.1 Verrucomicrobiota bacterium
GTGCTGGGGTACATCATGGCGGGGGTCATTATCGGCCCGCACACCCTGCCGTTTCCATTGATCCAGGACAAGGGCACGATCGATACCCTGGCGGAACTTGGCATTGTGTTCCTGCTGTTCTCGCTGGGGCTGGAGTTCAATCTGCGTAAGCTCAAGGCAGTGGGTGTGCCGGCTTCGGTGGCCGCGTTGTTCAAAATTGTGATGATGGTGACCGTGGGGTACGGGCTGGGGCGCTGGTTTGGGTGGAGTGGTACGGACAGCCTGTTTCTGGGCGCGATCATGTCGATTTCGTCGACGACGATCATCGTCAAAATTCTGGGCGATCTGGGGTTGAGCCGGGAGCGATTTGCCGGGCCGCTGTTTGGCATGCTGATCATTGAGGATGTTCTGGCCATCATCATGATTGCGCTGCTATCGGGCATCGCCATGACCGGTTCGCTGGCGTGGCTAGAAGTCGGGCGCACGGTCGGGCGATTGTCGATTTTTCTGGTGGTGGCGCTGGTCACGGGGCTGATCGCAGTCCCGCGGATTCTGCAGTACGTGGCGCGATTTAAGAGCAACGAAATGCTGCTGGTCACGGTGCTGGGGCTCTGTTTTGGGTCGTCGCTGCTGGCCGTGAAAATGGGATACAGCGTGGCGCTGGGTGCTTTCGTGATTGGTGCCGTGATTGCGGAATCCCGAGAGTTGGGCCGGATTGCGCGTCTGACGGAACCGCTGCGGGATATGTTCAGCGCCGTGTTTTTTGTGGCGATCGGTATGTTGATTGATCCACGCATGTTGATGGACCACACGGGCGCTGTGACCGCAATCACGCTGGTCCTGGTGGGGGGGAAGATTCTTTCCTATTCGGCAGGCAGTTTCCTGGCTGGTATTGACGCGCGTACGTCGGTGCGGATTGGTATTGGCATGACGCCACTGGGAGAGTTTTCCTTCATCATTGCCGCGTTGGGTGTGTCGCTCGGGGTCACGAGTAGCTTTCTCTACCCGATCGCCGTGGCTGTGGCCGCGGTGACGACGCTCATCACGCCGTATATGATCCGTAGTTCGGATCGGGTGGTGAACTGGTGCGAACGCACGGCTCCGCAACCGCTGGTGGGTGCGATCGGTCTGTATACACAATGGGTGGCAGCGCTCCGATTTGCATATCCCCGTCATCAGGAACTGTGGCCGGTACGCAGTCTGATCTGGCAACTCACCCTGAACGTCATGTTGATCGCCGGTGTGTTTATCGGTGCGGCCTTTGCGTCCACGGCGGCGAAGGCGTACCTGCCGGTGCCGGCGTGGTTGCCCGGTGAAGAGCGCACGGCCTGCTGGATCGCGGCCGTGGTTCTGACACTGCCCATTTATGTGGCGACCGTGCGCAAGTTGCAGGCGCTGGGCATGATGTTGGCCGAGGTCAGCATCACGCGGCCCGTCGCGGGATTGGAATTGCAGCGCCTGCGGGCGCTCCTGTCCAACGCGATTCTGGTGGGAACCGTGGCGGGGTTGGGGGTGCTCTCGCTCCTGCTTAGCTCGGCCATTTTGCCCCCAGGTGGTGCGTTGGTGGCACTGCTGACGCTGGTGGCGGTGGCCGTGGTGTTGTTCGGCGCGTATTTCAATCGGCTGTATTCGCATGCGAAATTTGCCCTGATCGAAACATGGAACCGCGCCCCGGACGTGGTGGAAGTCCCCCCCCCGCCGCCGATGCCTGCGCTGCTGCGAGATGCGGACATGGACGTGGTGGTGATTGGCCCGGGTCCGGCAGCCGGAAAGCGTGTCCGCGATCTGGCCATGCGGTCCCGGACGGGCGCGAGCATTGTCGCCATCGAGCGCGCCGGTCACACCACGGTGAATCCGGGGCCCGACGAACTGTTGCGGGTGGGGGATCAGGTGCTGCTATTGGGGGCGGCGGGCCAATTGACCGATGCCCGGAAGTTGCTCGCGAGCGGGGGTGACGCCAGCAGCAATCCGTGAAAAGCGGTCGGACCGGCGCCGGTGGCGCGGTGTCCTTACGCGTTGGATGAAGCCTTGCCAAGCTGGCGGGGGTGAATGCAAAACGGCGCTTGCAGGCGGGACGCGGCTGCGAAATACTGCGCGCCATCAACGTCAACTGGAGCCAGGCCGGTATGCGCTTTCTAGTCACCGCGGGGCCCACACGGGAGGCGATCGATCCCGTGCGATTTCTTTCCAATCGTTCATCGGGGAAAATGGGTTTTGCCGTGGCGGTGGCCGCGGCCGCACGCGGGCATGTGGTGACTTTGATCTCCGGGCCGACGAGCCTGCCTTCACCCGCAGGGGTGCACACGGTGCGCATTGAAACGGCGGAGCAAATGCTGGTGGCCGTGCGCGAGCATGTGCCAGCCTGCGACGTTTTGATCATGGCGGCGGCCGTCGCGGACTGGCGACCGCGACAGTGCGCCGCGCAAAAGCAGAAGAAAGAAGCAACAGCGAGCACGCTGGAACTGGAGCGTACGCCGGATGTCCTGCAATCCGTGCTGCCTTTGAAGGGCGCGCGCGTGTTCGTCGGATTTGCGGCGGAAACGGAGCATGTGCTCGCGTACGCGCAGCGCAAGCTCGAATCCAAGAAGCTGGATGCGGTGGTGGCGAATGATGTGTCGCGCACCGATGCTGGATTTGAGGTGGATACCAATCAGGTGACACTGTTGACGCCGGGCGCACCGCCGGATACCTGGGCGCTCATGCCGAAGTCTGCAGTGGCGGTGCGCTTGGTGAAGTGGGTCGAAGCCTTGCGCCGGTAACGGGCAAGTTCCTTCTAGCCTGAAACGACAGGCGGTCGGCGTGGCAACCGACTTTCCCGTTCCGGGATGCGTCGCACAACGCGTCCGCTACAGATCCCCGCCGCCCGACGCGATCCAGTTCTTGCCCACTTCCACGATTGCGTTGAACCAATTGTTGTAGAAGGCGATGGAATCCTGTCCGATGCCGACGAGTAGGCCGGCAACGATGGCGCGCAGCAAAAAGGCGTCGGATACAAGAAAGAGCCAGTAGAACGAGTAGGCTGGCACGAGCAGGCACAGAATCCCCTGGTACACCGAATCCTGGAACGCCATGAGAATCAGGGTGATGTGCAGGACCAGCACGGCGTAGGGGCCAAGTTTGATCAGCAGATCGATATTTGCCTGCGAGAGCCCGTTGTTGTAGCGCAGGTGCCACATGAGGCCGCCGAGGAGCAGAAAAATAATCCAACTCAGTTTCGCGTTACGCATGGTGATCCTCCGGAAGAGCCTGCCGTCAGAAATTCTCGGCTTCCTGCATGTCCGCGGCGTCTTCGGCTTTCACGTTATCGATGGTGGCGCGCGCCTTCTTGTGAGCATCCACCGCGGTGCGACCGGTGACGCCATCGATCACGGTCTGCACATCTGATTTCGCCGGGGAGGGGGCCGGGGCAGCAGCGGGTGGGCTCTCTTTGGTGCGCGAGCAGCCCGTGGTCAGGCAGATCGCCACAGCGCAAAACACGGCCAGGGCTGCGTTCTGTACTTGGGTATACGCCTTCATCCTTCCGACCTCTTGTACTCGATGCATCGCAGGTTGGCGACGAAATCTTGAAGCATACGCAGAGTATACAGATGGCTCAGGGCGCGGTCCAGCATCTCCAAGGCCGGTGAAATGTGTTGTTCAAACTCCCGCATACCCGGGAGGCGGCTGAGTCGACCGTAGGCGCCGATGGCTTGCACGAGGCGTTGGACCACGGCATGCCAGAAGGCTTCCCGCAGGCCGGCGGTGTCGGCGCTGCCGACGTGGCCGGCGTAGGTTTCGAGCAGGGCGAGTTGACTGGCTTCGGGCAGCATGACGTATGGATCGGCTAGCAGGGAGGCAAGGTCGTAGACGGCGGGGCCCATGCGCATGCCCTGAAAATCGATGAAGGCCGGCGTGTTGCGCGCGTACAGGATATTGGTGGATTGCAGGTCGCGATGCACCAGTGTGAGGGGCTCTTTGTTCAACCGGGCGGCGACGGTGGCCAATACCCGCATGGCCGGTTGGGCCTGCGCGGGAGGCATTGCGAGGCGGCCGAAAAGATAATGATTCAAGAAGAGCGCATGCTCCCGATGATACAGTCTGGCGTCGAAGCGCGGTTCCAAGGCCAGTTGGCGACGACGGGCGGCGGGACCGGCTTTGGTGTGCCAGTGCGCGATGGCTTCGATTACGCGCGGATAGTAGCGCAGTGAATTTGCACGCGGTTTCGGCCTGATCCGCGAGCCGAGATCGGCATCGCCAAGATCCTCCGTCACCACGAGCTGTTGCCCGGGAAGATCCAGGAGGATTTCCGGTACGCGCACGCCGCAGGATTTAAGAAAGCGCGCATGGCCGGCGAAGCGGGCGTTCTCCGGTCGCTCCAGGCTGTAGCGAATGACGATGGCGCTGCGCTTCCCATGCGACAGGCGCGTGAATGTGCGCGCGGAACCGCGCGGCGCCAACGGCTGCACGACCGTGTCGGCGGGTGTCCAGCCGAGGCGCGCCGTGATGGCGGTGAGGGTGGGGTCGCGGGCGTTTGTTAATGACACGGCCAGGCGGCGCGCGCTGCCGTGGATCCAGGTGCCCGGCGCGAGAATGGCGCGGTCAACGATGGCGCCACGGCTGATGCGGACGCCGTCCATGGCGATGGTGTTGTGCAGGCATGCCCCCCTGCTGATGGCAACGTCGCAGCCGAGGGACACGAAACCGGCGACGTGTATGCCGCGACGTTTCAGTTGGCGCTGGGTGCGGTGGGTGGCGGGAGGGACGAAGCGCCCCTCGCGCAGACCGGCGCATGCGGCGGCATATGTCCAGGCATGGGCCTCAAGCAGACCTTCGGGGGTTCCGATGTCGACCCAGAAGCGATGTGCGTTGCGCACACCGATGACCTTGTGGCCGGCCTTGGCGGCATGTTCGTACGCGGTGACGATGGAAGAAGCCGTGGAGTCTGCGATGTGATGCAGGATATCCGGCGACAGCAATTGCAGGCCGCAGAAGGTCACGGTGCCGGGGGCTCCAGGCGTGGGTGATCGAAAATTGCGGATGGTCCCGGATGGCGCAAGTTCCACGGTGCGCGGTCCGTTTTGCGCGGTCATGAGCAGGGCGGCGATGGCGTGTTGTCTAAAGAACGTGCGGAGCAGGTCACGGGGATTGCAGTCAAAGACGATATCGCCATTGACCATCCAAAAGGGTGCTTCGTCAAGAAACCAGGCGGCGCGACTTAGGGCGCCCCCCGTGCCCAGGATCTCGGGTTCGTGGGAGAACGCGATGCGCAGGGTTGGATGCGGATGGTCGATGAGGTGTCGCCAGAGCGGCTGCGGGGCGTGATGGAGATTGACGAGGACATCGCGTACGCCCCACGCGGCGAGGGTGTCGAGTGTGTGATCGATGATGGGGCGTCCCCAGAAAGGGAGCAGGCATTTTGGGAGCGTGCGGCTCAGCGGTTCCATGCGCGTGCCGTAGCCGGCGGCGAGGATGATGGCTCTGAGAGGAGAACGCATAATTATGGGGCAAACGCTGTCTCGTTGAGGCTCGGCTCAGTGCTCAGGCATTGGCGGTGTCCATGCGGGCGTAGCACAAGGCGGCGGCGCGTTCGCGGCGGAAGGTGGCGGATTGGCGGCGCCATGTGGCGGACTGGGTGGCCGGTAACGCATTCGCGCGCAGCGATTCGCGTACAGCGGTGGTGCCGAATAATTTATCAAAGAAATCAGGACGCGACGCACCGGACCAGAGGCGGCGCGGGCCGTACAGGTCTTGCAGTGTGTGCAGGAGGGTGATGGCGGTGAAGACGGGACGGTAGCGATGCGGGTCAGTGACAACCAGGCGCACGCCCTGAGCGCCGCGCGGTTTGCCCGCGGCATCGCGAATCTCGGCAGCGTGGGGATGGACGGTGAGCCCCGGCAGCCTCGTCGCGCGCAAGGCGTCACACCAGGCAAGGGCATTGATCCAGGGGGCAACCAATGATTGAAAGGGCGCACGCGATTGGCG
Source organism: Verrucomicrobiota bacterium (assembly GCA_027620105.1). Lineage (GTDB taxonomy): Bacteria > Verrucomicrobiota > Kiritimatiellia > UBA8416 > JAIOPI01 > JAIOPI01. Next base: position 5,941 of record JAQCIA010000093.1, read on the forward strand.
ACTGCAATCGAGGGCGGGCATGGCTTCGGTCATCACCGTGGACGGATAGGCCCAGGCCGTTTCCCAGGTGGCGATGCCGGGTGAAGGCGGGATCCAGGGTGGTCCGTGCGGGGATCGCTGTGATGCGCGGTGATAGTGGCGCATGGGGGCGAGGCGGAGATCCAGATCGAGGGAGAGTTTACGTTGCAGCCAGCGGGCGGTTTCGGCGGGTGTCATGCCGTAGACGAGCGGGGCTGGAATGGCGCCGACAAAACTGGCGCATGCCGAGTCAAGCATGGGACCGTCGACGGTGTTCGGAAAGGGCACCGGGCGGTCGGCGACGATCACGGGGCGGTCGCATTCGGCGGCGGCTTCGAGGACAAGGCGCAGCGTGGAGACGTAGGTGTAGCAGCGCACGGCGATGTCCTGGAGGTCCACAACGATCACGTCCACATCGCGCAGCATGCGTGCGGTGGGGCGGCGGTGCGTGCCGTACAGTGAAATCACGGGCGTTCCCCAAATGGGATGGCGGGCGTTGGTGACATGCTCACCGGCGCCGGCGCGGCCAAAGAAACCATGTTCTGGTCCCCAGACGACCAGGGATCGGGTCAGGTTCGCTTCGATGAGGCGTTCGAGGCTCTGCGTGCCGGCGTTGTCCACGGCGGCGGGATGGCTGACGAGGGCGACGCGCCGACCGCGCAGCCAGCCGGCATGCTGCCGCAGCAAGGTGACAATGCCGGGCTGCAGGCGTGTGCTCCTCATGGCAGCGTGGCGGGCTCCTGCAGGGAAGCGCGCAGACTCTGGAGGGATTTCTGCAGGGCCACGGCACGGGGACTGGATGAAGCGACAGGAGTGGGGTGCGCGGCGTTCCAGGCTTTGTACTGGTCGCGGGCGGCTTCGTAGGCCTTGCCGATGCGGATGTCCTCGCCCTTCAAGCGACGCAGTTCATCGCCCCATTTCATGCGCTCGTCATCCGAGGCTTTGTCGCGATTTTCGGTGAGTTCCTTGACGCGTTGCCAATAGGTATCGTAGTTGGCTTTGGTCGACTGATACGCATTCCAATGGGGATTGTCGCGGCGTTCCGTGCTGGTTTTTTCCTTGGTGACGGTTTGCAGTTCTCCCTGCAATTTTGCGTACAGACGATATCGGGAGATTTGGATGGGTGAGACGGTGTCCAGGGCGCCGGGGTAAACGTTCAAGTCAGCGGAGCGAATCAACACGAGATCGTCAGCGCTGGCCAGCGTGCCGACACGGCACTCGGCCATGCGACCGGCGGTGGAGTCGCGTACGCCCGTGATCGCCACTTCCGCTCCTGCCGTAATGTTGCGCAAAAATTTTCCAGTGGTGG
>JAQCIA010000094.1 GCA_027620105.1 Verrucomicrobiota bacterium
CCCTTCAGCCTCGCCGGAGAAGTTCAGCAACCGCTCAAAACCCTTGCTCGCGGCCAGCCGATTGACGGCATCCGCCATCTGGCGCACCTGGGTGTTGAGCGTCGCCGGATCGACATCCGTCGGCACCCGGGCGAGTTCGTCGCTCGTTTCCTTCAGCAGGCCCTGGATCTGGTGCACACGTGACATCACCTTGGTGACATCACCTTCCTCGATGTCGGACTGCAACGCTTGAATCGCTCCGGCCGCCGCCGATGCCTTCGTCTTCGCGTTCTGAGAGCGCAGTGAGGCATTCTTGGCGTCAACCCCCACGAGCGACAGCTTGTTCTGCATGGCCGCGAGGCGCCCGAAGAACGAGGCATCACTTTCCGTATCCTGCACGGTGCCCATCAGGAGCGCGATCTGTGAAACCACATCCACCGAGGCCATACTCTGCAGCGTAGACTCAATGCGCACATTCGACTGTGGATCGAAGCTGGTCAGATCAACCCCGGCCAGCCCCTCCAGGGACGCACTCAATGCGCGCAGTGAATTGTCGATGACGGTAATGTCCCCCCAATCGGCCGTGGCGAAGGTGTTCGTCAACACACCGACACCTTCCACGGTCGTGATCAGGGTATCAATCTGTGCCCCGAGGCCAACCAGCGCGCCAATGTCGCCAAGACTGTTCGTCACGACCGCCATATCGCGTTGCAGCGTCCGGATGTCACTCCAGTCGGCACCGTACAATTGATTCGTCAGCACACTCAACTGCACTTGCATATTGGTCAGATCCCCAACCCCACCCAGCCCGTTCGTCAGACCCTGCAGCGCGGCCAGCGCCGTGTCTAGCGCGGCCAGATCAGTCACGAGCCCATGGACATTCGTCTGAATATCGGTGATGTCGGTCCAATCCAGTGCATTGGTCAGCCCGGCGATGGCATCCACAATCTCGCCAACCTGCGTGCCCAGGTTGGTGACACTAGCGAGCGCAGGCAGCGAATTGGACAACCCGTTGAGCGCCAGAATCACGCCATCCAACTCGTCCAGACCGGCCAGGGTATTGGTGACGGTGCGCATGTCGCTCTGCAGCTCCACGATGTCCGCCCAGTTCACCGCCGTGAGATTGGACGACAGGGTGTCCACGACAACCCCCAGGTTCGTGACCGTCGACAGATCCAGACCGGCGAGCAGGTTGCTGATACTCACAAGGGTGCTCTGCATCCCCGGCAACAGGTTGATCTGCGCCGTGGCCAGGGAGCTGGTCACACTCACCACGTCGCCATACATCTTGGCGAAGTTCACTCCCACCACAGCGCCGGCAATGGCATTGAGCTGCGTGCTGAAACTGCCCAGCTGCGCCAGATCGGCCGTGGCGTTGGTGAGGCCGTTGATCGCCGTGAGCAGCGCCGGCAGGTCATTCAGGCCGGCCAGCACGTTGGTTGTGTACTGCAGATCACTGCGGACCGCCAGAATGTCGTTCCAGTCGATCTGGTTCACCTGCGTCAGGATATTCTTGACGTCATTCGTCAACCCGCGGAAGTCGACACCCACGACCGCTGCCGCGATCTGGCCAACCTGCCCGGGCATGTTTGTCAGCACCGTGAGTTGCTGAATCGAATTCGTCAGCTGGGCGATGGAGTTGGAAATCGCGCCAATATCCCTCAGCGCCGTCAACTGGTTCGTGATGATCATCACGTTGGTCTTGATGAAGAGCACGTCGGCCCAGTTCAGGCCCTGCAGCGCGTTCGTGATGTCGGCCACATCGGCGCCCACATTCGTAATGCCCGAAAGCTGCGCGATGGCGTTGGTCAGGTTCTGCAGATCCCGTGCCACATCCGCCAGGTTCTCCAGCGTCTGGATGTTCGTGTAGGTCTGCATGCTCAGCGCCTGGATGTTGGTGATGACGCCCCAGTCAAACTGCGCCAGCCGATTGGTCACGGTGCCCACATCACGCGACACCCCGACCAGCTGATTGCTCAGCAGGTTGAGCTGATTCGGCACGCTGCTCAACAGCGACAACCGGTTGGTCGCGTAGCCCAGATCCGACGCCATGCGCCCGAGGTTGGCCGCCTGCAGGTTCGTGTACAGGGCATGGACCTGGTTGGTCATATTGCCAATGCCACCGATCGCAGCCAGCGAATTGCTAATCCCATTGAGGGACTCCGCCAGCGCATCGAGGCCGTTCAGGGCGGACAGGCTGCCGGTGGCACTCGAAATATCTGCCGCCATCTGCGCGAAGTTGATGGGCAACAGCGCGTTGGTCAGCAGGCTCATGGACCCCGACAGGTTGGTCACGGCGCTGATCTGGGATAGCGAATTGCTCAACTGACCAATCTGATTGGCCAGGGCATCCAACCCAGCCACCCCCGCCAGGGTGTTGGCGATATTGGTGATGTTCTGGGACATGGACTGGAAGTTGATCGGCAGCAGATTTGTCCCCAGTGCCGCGATGGTCGGTGCAATGTTGGTCAGAGCCGAAATCTGCGCCAGCGAATTGCTGAGCGAACGGATCTGATCCGAGATTTCCGCCAGGCCCGTCAAGGCGGACAAGCGGTTTGTCGTGTCAATCACCCCCGCCTGAATGCGGGCAAAGTCGATGTTGTGCAGCGACTGCGTGACCCGATCGAGATCAAAGACCATGCCGTCCATCGCAAACATGGCATTGGTCATGCGCGTTACGTTGCTGTCGATGGCCATGACCGTGCCCCAGTCGGCATTCCAGAACGAGTTCGTCAGGCGATCCACACCGCGGCCGATCGCAGCAATGTCGCCGGCGCTCACGCCCGCCAGTGCGTTGGTCAACTGAAAAACCAGATCCGAAATATTGGTGACGGACGCCAGCGAGTTGGTCAACCGTGCGATATCGTCGGCAATTTCGTCCAGTACGGTCAGTGTCGCCAGCCCGTTCGTCAGGAAGCCGACCTGTTCCTGGATGTACGCAAAATCCACGGCCGTGTTGGTGGTCAGTGTCGCCAGGTTCGAGGACAGACCCGAGATCAGCGGCAGCAACTCGTTCGTGATCGCGGCGGAAGCCACCGACATGTTGATCAGCTGCGACTCGATGGATTCGAGCTTGTTGCTGAAATCGCCCAACTGCACCGGCAGGTCATAAAGGTCGCCGGAGACAATGCGCATCACGATGCTGTCGCTGCTACCCTGTGGATCGCTGACGGTCACGCGATAACGCCCGAGGCCCCAGTTTGCAATATACGGCGCCTCATACAAACCACCGACGCCGCCCACTTCGTTCAGCGTGAACGGCCCCGGGGAGCCGCCGCCGTCCAGCGGCACCACTGCCATCTGCGCCGTGGCATAGCCGGCTTTGGACTTGAACAACATGGAGTTGGTGGATCCCGCCGCCACCGCTTCCGGACGGGACAGGATGCGCGCCAGCGTTTGCAGCCCGATCGTGGTGATGACATTGGTCAGCTGATCGACCTTCGGCCCCAGGACGCTGATCACTTCATTCGTCAGCACCTTCACGTCGCCACGGACTTCGCCGAGCAGATTCGTGGTGATGCGCGCCAGGTCCGTCAGGTTTGAGAAGCCGCTGCTGGTGGTCCCCTGCAACGCTTGCACGCGGTCAATCAGGTCGGCCACGTTGGTCAGCACATTGCCGACGCTCTCGAGAATGTTCGTGCCGATCGCGTTCTTCAAATCATCAATGGCCCCGCCAAATTCGTCGCTGAGCGGAATCGTCAGGGTGAAGGTAAGCCCCGAGGAATAGACGGAACCGGAGTAGATGATTTCCACCTTCGCGAAGAAGACCGCGCCGCGGGGCTGACCCGATGCATCCCAGTACACCCAGAACACGCCACCGCTCGACGGGGTGGCGCTCTCGATAACGTCGATCGTGTTGCCGCTGGCGTCGTAGATCTTCACGGCACAGCTGGTAGGCTGTTCCAGGATCACACCGCCGCGCTCCATCCATGCGTTGATGGTGAAGTTCGTGCTGTTGGCGTCATAAGAGAAGTTCGCCAGCACGTGGTATTCCTCGGTGATCTGCGACCGCACCATCACCACGCGCTGTGTCCAGGCGCGCGGGCCGGGCACGGAGATCGCCGTGTTTTCCGAGGACCAGAAAAGGATCGAGCGGTCGAAGAAGCCTTCGCGATAGATTTCGGTGTTGAACGAGCCCCACGGGTAGTCGTTCACCAACCGGTTCGGCGGAATCGCGGAGGCGTCGGACTGGCCCCATCCGGAACTGTCGACGACCGACAGGCGGTCCAGACGACCCGTGGGCGAGTTGAGGGCGTTGCCACTCACCACGTCATACACGTCCCACACGATTGAATAGTAGTAGATCGGGAACTCAGCGGAATCGTCGAACGGCCCGGTGTCTGTGGGCGCAAATTCCTGGGTGTAGAGCGCCTCCTGCACCCGGATCGCGGCCGCATCCACGCGGGCATTGGGAACGGTCCAGTCATACGTCGAAATTGACCAGGAGCCTTCGACGTCGCCCGGGTTGAAGGGCTTGTTGTTGTTCGGTATCGGTGCGGCGTTAACCTTCGTCCAGTCGTCGCGGTTCTCGTTGATCGAGTAGTACAGATCGACAAAGGGCACGGAGCCGCGCGTCCGCCAACGCACCAGCGTATTCGGCTTCATGGCGTAGATATCGAACGGGCCGGGTGGATTCAGAATCTCGAATTTGCCGACGATGCTGAATTCACCGGAGTCGTCCTCGACCGTACTCAGCGTGTTGTGCTTGACGACAATCTTCCCCTTGCCCGGGTTATCCGGAACCTCCCAGGAGAAACTGAAGACGTTGTTGGTCTCATCAAAGGCCACGGCGCCCACCGAAAGCGGTGCGTTCGTAGCATCATAGGGGGACAGCACGAGGTACACGGTGAAATCGTTGGGCATGAAGCCGCCGCGGCTCCACTGCAACTGGCGCGTGCTGCCGACCTCCCAGAAATCGCCCGCGGAGGGTGAGATCACCTGGATCGTGGCCACGCTGACAATACGGAACACACTCGATGTGCTGGTGTGGATGCCGTCCGTAATCTCAATGCGCACGTTGTCCGACACGGCCGCCAGTGGCGGAAAGGCCCAGTTGTAGATGCGATTCGTCGCCGCGAGATCCGTGGCAATCTGCACCGGCGCCTCAGCCTCTTTGACATAGCGGATCGTGAAGGGTGTCGGGGTATCATTCGCCGCCACCCACTGGATCAAGTTGGTCGGATCCGTGGAAGCATAGATGTCCGCCCCGGAGGGCCGGTTGATCTTGATACCGCGCACGTAGAAGGGCGCGGAGTCGCCGGAGAGACCGGGAACCGAGCGCGAGGCCACGCGCACCACGGCATTGGAGGACGGCGTGCGCTGGAAATCGATCGCCCAGCTCAGGCTGTTGGTGCCATTCTGCGAAACCACATTGGCGGCAATCGGGCGCGGGTCAAACGTCACGCCGCCATCGGCCGAGTAGAGCAGGTCCACGCGGTTGCCGCCGGAGGCAGAGTCCCACGTGATGGTCTGCGTGGTGCCCATGTCCCAGCGCGAGCTGCCAAGCGGCGACAGCACGCGAATGCCCAGCAACGTGAAAATGTCCGAATCCGCGAAGTACTGGGTGTCGAACGCACCGGCGGGCGAGCTCACAACATCGAACCGCAGGCGCGCACTCGTGGAGGGGCCCAGCCCGAGCGGCACAACCCAGTTCGCCGTGAAGGCGTCCACCGCGGCTCCGGAGACGATCGTGTTCGTGAAGGTGCCCGGCGCGCCGCCCGCCAGTGAAAGCAGGATGTTGGCCGTGGCGCCGTTGGCGATACCCGCCACCGCCCAGCTGATTTCGTTCGTCCCCGGCGCCCAGACGGCACCGGCCGACGGCGTGTCGAACTTCACGCCGCGCAGCACGAAATCTTCGGACACACCGGAATAGGGGGTGCCTGACGGACCAGACTCGACCATGATGCGGCCACTCTGCGAGGGCCGCCGGCTGGGTTCGACGATCCAGCTGAAGGTATTGGCGATGCCATCCACGAACGAGAAAGACCCGTTCAGCGGATTGTCGCGATCGAAGCTGAAGCCGTCCTCGGCATAGTAAATCTGCGCGCGGAAATCGGCGTCGAACGTGGCCGCGATCACGAACGTGATCGGGTTGGTCGTGCCGATCGTGTACAGGCCGCCCTGCTGCGGGGCCGCCACGCGAATACCGCGCACCGGAAACTCCGAGTTGCTCAGGTCGAAGACGTTCGTGAACGGTGCTGGTGCATCCGCGATGATCCGCACGAGCCCGCGCAGCGTCGGGTTGGTGGGCGTGAATAGTGACTGGCGCGTGCCCAGGATCGGACCGGACTCAACCAACTGCCAGGTCGCGCCGCCGTTCTCCGAGAACTGCACCGTGCCCAAGGAACCGACGTCGTTTTCATCCCATTGGATAGGCCCCTCGACCCGAACCTCCATGGAATCCGTCGCCAGATCCGGGAAGGACACGCGCAGACCGGCAATCTTGAAATCGTACGTGGAGATGTCGAACAAGTTCGTCGGATCCGATGCGTCCTCGATGCGGACGCGCGCCAGTTTGGTCGGAAACGGCGCCACCACCCAGGAATACACGTTGGTAACCACAAACAAGTCGCTGTTCACGTTCGGCACGTTGTTGCTAATCGTCGTGAATGTCAGACCCCCGTCAACCGAGTAAGACAGGTTCACGAAGCCGCTGGCGCCGCCGCTGGTCCAGGTGATGTTGTTGGTCGTGTTCTGCAGCCAGAGTTCGGTGAAGTCCTGGTTTTCCTGCCCAACCGGGCTCACCAGTTCAACCGCGGCGATGCTGAACAGGTCCGACAGGCCGATCGCTCGGGGATCGCTGTTGGACTGCAAGCGCAGGCGGGCGCCGCCGGTGGGCGCATTGGTGGGCGTCCAGGCGTAGGTGTTCAGGCCGGAAATGTTCGGCACCGCGTCGTCAATCAGACTCCAAGGGCCGCCCGGCTGGGCCTGCACCTCCAGCCGCACCGTCGGGCCCATGCCCGCCGAGACCCACTGCACGTCGAAGGCCGCGTCCTTCTTCACACCCTGGGCAGGCTGCGGCCCCGTGAAGACGCCACCCGCGAGCACAAAAGTTTCGTCCGACACGTCGCCGTGCCGCGTGGGGTTCGGGGCCGGATTGGTCACGCAGAGCCGCCCGGCTTCGGAGACGAACTTCGGGTTGTTGAAGGGCGTCACCCAGGCAAAGCTGTTCGTCACGTCATTACCCGTGACAACCGTGGTGATGCGCGCCTGGCCGCCGGTGAAGACGCCGTCCGGCGAGAATTCCAGATGGCCGGCGAAAGCGTTGGATGAC
>JAQCIA010000095.1 GCA_027620105.1 Verrucomicrobiota bacterium
GCGCATCTGGATCAGATTCGCAAGTTGTATCAGGAGGATGTGTTGACTTCTGAGCATCGCGAGGACGGCACGGAAGGCCGGCGCTGGGTGGCCTATTTCTCGCTGGAATATGGCATTCACGAAAGCCTGCGTATCTATTCCGGTGGTCTTGGCGTGCTGGCCGGCGATCATCTCAAGGCGGCCTCCGATCTGGACTTGCCGTTGATCGCCGTGGGGCTGTTCTATCGCCAGGGCTATTTCCAGCAACACCTGAATCAGGAAGGCTGGCAGCAGGAGCACTACACCGAGAATCAGATCGCGCAACTGCCGCTGACCCGCGTCCGTGATGCGCAGGGGCAGGAGTTGCGCGTGCGCATTCCGCTGCCGGAGGGCGTGGTTGAGGTGATCGCCTGGCGCCTGGACATCGGGCGCATTCCGCTCGTGCTGCTGGACACCAACATCCCCGAGAATCCTGCGGCATTTCAAAACATCACGGATCTGCTCTACGGCGGCGACAAGCTGCATCGCCTACGCCAGGAATTGGTCCTGGGGGTGGGCGGCTACCGCGTGCTGGTGGCCATGGGGATTGAACCGCGCGTGTGCCATTTGAACGAAGGGCATGCGGCCTTTGCCGGGCTCGCACGACTCGCGCATCTGATGAAGACCACGCAACTGCCGCTGGAGGCGGTACTGGAGGTGGCCTCGCGGTCGGCGGTGTTCACCACGCACACCCCGGTGCCGGCAGGCAACGAATCCTTCGCGCTGGACATGCTCCGCCCGCATCTGGAAGCCCTGTCCGACGAATTGGGGCTGGACCCGAATACGATCATCGGCTGGGGGGTTCCTGCGCATGCCGAAGGCTGGCAGGAGTTTTCGATGACGATTTTTGCCCTGCGCATGGCGCAGCGGGCCAATGCGGTGAGCGAGCTGCATGGGCGCGTTGCCCGGAAAATGTGGCAGATGCTCTGGTCGAATCGGCCTGAGGACGAAGTCCCTATCGGGCACGTGACCAATGGCATTCACAAGGCCACTTGGGTGTCCAACGAGAACGAGAACCTGTTTGCACGTTACCTGGGGCCCAACTGGAAGGACCAAACGGATTCGGAAGAAGTGCTGTCGCACGTGGACGAGATCCCGTCCGCAGAACTCTGGCGGACGCATGAGCTGTGCCGCGCGCGGTTGATCACGCAGGCGCGGGTGGCGCTGGAGCGCCAAAGCCGGGAGCGCAATGCGTCGAGCCAAGTGCTGGAACAGTGCCGGGCGGCCTTGGATCCCGAGATCCTGACGATTGGCTTCGCGCGGCGCTTCGCCACGTACAAGCGCGGGTCGATGATTTTGAGAGATGTGGCGCGCCTGGAGCGCATTCTCGGCCATGCCACGCGGCCGGTGCAGATCTTGTTTGCGGGCAAAGCCCATCCGCACGATGATGAAGGCAAGCGCCTGATCCAGCAGATCATCAATTTTGCCAGCCAGACGCGGGTGCCGGGGCGCCTGGTCTTTCTCGAAAATTACGACATGGGCGTCGCCCGCGCGATGGTGCAAGGCGTCGACGTCTGGCTGAACAATCCGCGGCGGCCCCATGAAGCCAGTGGCACGTCCGGGATGAAGGCCGCCATGAACGGCGGCATCCACGTGAGCACGCTGGACGGCTGGTGGTGCGAGGGATACACCAAGGAGACAGGTTGGGCCATTGGCGACGATGAGGTCCATGCAGACGAGGCGTATCAGGACGCCGTCGAGGTGCAGGCACTGTATAATCTCATTGAGAATGAAATTGCGCCGATGTTTTATGATCGCGGGGCCGGTGGCGTGCCGGAGAGCTGGGTGCGCATGATGAAAGCGTCCATTCGCATGGCGATTGGCCAGTTTGCGAGCCAGCGCATGGTGGCGCAGTACGACGAAGGGTACTATCGTCCCGCACACGACGCCTATAACGCCTTGCTGGCCAATCACGGAGCGGCCGCCAAAAACCTGGTGGAGCGGCACGCGCGGCTGCAGGCGCTCTGGGGGCAGGTGCACATCGAGCGGCCGGAGTTGAATCGCGACATCAGCCAGATTCATGTGGGCGAAACCTTCACCGTGCGGGTCCGGGTGCAACTCGGGGGGCTCAGTTCGGACGAAGTGGACGTTCAGGTGTATCACGGTCCGGTCAGCACCACGAACGCCATCACGCGCAGCCATGTGCAGACGATGCGCTTGCTGGGCGAGGAGCACGGGCGCTATATTTTCGAGCAGGAAATTGCCTGCGAGGCCAATGGACGGTATGGTTTCAGCGTGCGCGCGACGCCCGCCGGGACGGACTGGTCTGCGGTGATGCCCGGCTACATGACCTGGGCCGATGGAATCCCGTGAAGTGGGCAGGCGTGCGGGGCATGACGCTTGCGATCTGTGACGTACGGGCCAGACAATGAACACAACCTGGACAAAAAAAGGTCGCCGTCGGAAGAGTCCGCGCATTCTGATCGTCACGCCGGAAATCACCTACCTGCCGCCCGGCATGGGCAACATGGCCAACCATCTGAAGGCCAAGGCGGGAGGGCTGGCGGATGTTTCCGCCTCGCTGGTGGCGGCCCTGTTCAAACTGGGCGCCGATGTGCATGTGGCGCTGCCACACTATCGGCGCATGTTCAATATTGATGTCGGCCGCTTCATCCATGACGAACTGCGCGTGTACAAGCAGGTCCTGCCGGATTCGCGCATTCACCTGGCTCAAGACCGCATTTTTTTCTACCGTGACTCGGTCTATGGCGACAACCGCCGCGAAAGCCGTCGTCTCGCGCTCGTTTTTCAGCGCGAGGTCATCAACAACATTCTACCGGTCGTGCGCCCGGACCTGATTCACTGCAACGACTGGATGACCGGCTTGATTCCAGCCATGTCCAAGCGTTTGGGCATTCCGAGCCTGTTCACCATTCACAACATTCACACGCAGGAGATGGTTCTGTCGGAGATCGAAGATTCCGGTATCGACGCAGCGGAGTTCTGGCCATACCTGTATTACACATGGCCGCCCGGTTCCTACGAGCAAACGCGCAACAGCGTCCCCGTCGACCTGCTGAACAGCGGTATCTTTGGGGCCCACTATATCAACACGGTCAGCCCGAAATTCCTGGCCGAGATCGTGGATGGCATGCATGGCATGATTCCCGGGCACATTCGCGCGGAAGTGGCGAACAAGATGCGTGCCGGTTGCGCCACGGGGATTTTGAATGCCCCTGACCCGGCGTTCAATCCCGCGTCGGATGCCCTGCTGGAACAGAAGTTCACCGCGGAGACCCATCGCGCGGGAAAACTGGCGAACAAGCGCGCGTTGCAAAGCCGACTCGAGTTGGAAGAACGCGATGATGCACCGATTCTGTTCTGGCCGTCGCGTCTGGATCCCGTGCAGAAGGGGTGCCAGCTGGTGGCGGAGATCCTGTATCGCATCGTTTCGGACTACTGGAAACAGGGGCTGCAGGTGGTCTTCGTGGCCAATGGGCAATACCAGCAGACGTTTCATGACATTGTGCGGCATCACGATTTCTACCGCCGCGTCGCCGTGTGCGATTTCGACGAGCATCTATCCCACCTGGCCTATGCGGGTTCGGACTTTACGCTCGTGCCGTCGCTGTTTGAGCCTTGCGGGCTGCCGCAGATGATCGGTGCCTTGTACGGCAGTTTGCCCATTGTGAATGACACGGGTGGTCTGCATGACACGGTGGCGCATCTGGATGCGAATGCCGGGAAGGGCAATGGCTTCATGTTCCGGGTGTATGGCAGCGCCGGCCTGCGCTGGGCAATCGACCAGGCCATGGCGTTTCATCAAGGACCGGTGGAGGTGCGTGAGCGCGAAATCGCGCGGATCATGCGCGAAAGCGCCATGCGGTTCACGCACGAACAAACGGCGAAGCAGTATTTCAACATCTACGAGGAAATGTTGCAGCGCCCGATCCTGCCGCCATTCTGACCGCTTTTCCGCGCGGTTGGGTTCTGGTAGGCTCACAGCACAAGCGCATGCCACCTCATTCCAAACACATTGCACGGCTCGTCGATGATTCCTACCTCGACCCCTATCGCGACGCCATCGCGCGCCGGGCGCAACGTGCCCGGGCACTGGCGGGGCGGCTGACGGGCGGGAAGGGGACGCTCGCGGATTTCGCGTCCGCCCACGCATACTACGGCCTGCACCGCACTGCCGACGGGTGGGTGTTTCGTGAATGGGCCCCCAATGCGGACGCCATTTATCTGATCGGAGATCGCACGGGCTGGGAAAAGTCCGAGGCCTATCGCCTGCAACGCGGCACGGCGCCGGGATGCTGGGAATTGCGCCTGCCGGCGGATGCCTTGCAGCATGGTGAGCACTATCGGCTGCGGGTTCACTGGCCTAGCGGCATGGGGGATCGCATTCCCGCCTATGCGCGCCGCGTGGTGCAAGACGCGCATTCGCTGATCTTTAACGCCCAGGTCTGGTCGCCCGCCGAGCCTTATGTGTGGGCGCATCCCGCATACCGGCGTCCCGCCACCGCTCCGCTGATCTACGAGAGCCACGTGGGGATGGCGCAAGAACGGGGCGGCGTCGGGACCTATGATGAATACCGGGAGCACATTCTGCCGCGCATTGTCGACGCAGGCTACAATGCGGTGCAATTCATGGCCATTGCCGAGCATCCCTACTACGGATCCTTCGGCTACCAGGTTTCCAACTTCTTTGCGCCAAGCTCACGGTGCGGGACCCCCGAGGCGTTCAAGCACCTCGTCGATGCCGCGCATGGTTGCGGTCTGGCGGTGATCATGGACCTCGTCCATTCGCATGCGGTCTCCAACGAGGCCGAGGGCCTTTCCCGGTTCGATGGTACGCCCTATCAGTATTTCCATGACGGCCCGCGCGGGCACCATCCGGCCTGGGGGTCGCGATGCTTCGACTACGGCAAAATAGATGTTCTGCACTTCCTGCTCTCCAACTGCCGCTACTGGCTGGATGAGTTTCGCGTGGACGGATTCCGCTTTGATGGCGTCACGAGCATGCTGTATCTGCACCACGGTCTCGGGCCCGGTATCGGGTCCTATGACGACTACTTCAATGCCAGCATTGACGAGGATGCCGTCGCGTATCTCACCCTGGCGAATGACGTGATCCACGCGGTGCGTCCGGATGCCATCACGATTGCGGAAGACGTCAGCGGCATGCCCGGCCTTGCGGCGCCGGCGGCCCAAGGGGGCTGCGGCTTTGATCATCGGTTGGCCATGGGCATTCCCGACATGTGGTTCAAGCTGATTCGCGACATGTCGGACGAAGAATGGAATCCGGACTATGTCTGGCATGAATTAACCAATCGTCGGCGCGATGAACAGACCATCAGCTACGCGGAGTGCCACGACCAGGCACTGGTCGGGGGGAAGACGATCATCTTTCAACTGGCCGATGCCGCGATGTACGACGCCATGGCGGTGCATGTGCCCAACCTGCAGGTCGAACGTGCCCTGGCGCTCCACAAAATGATTCGCCTGCTCACCATCGTGTCGGCGGGCCATGGCTATCTCAATTTCATGGGCAACGAATTCGGCCATCCGGAATGGATCGATTTCCCGCGCGAAGGCAATGGGTGGACCTATCACTACGCCCGCCGGCAGTGGCATCTGCGCGATGACCCGCACTTGCGCTACCACGGCCTGGGTGAATTTGATCGCGCGATGATGGCGATCGTGGGTGAATCCGGCATGCTCGATGCTGGCGGCCCGCAACTGCTGTTCACGCGGCAGGACGATAAAGTCCTGGCGTTTCAACGGGAAGAGTTCGTCCTGATTGCGAATCTGCATCACTCGCAATCCGTGGCGGAGTATGCCGTGGATGTGCCGGCGGGGGATTACGTGTTGGCGTTGGATACGGACGAAGGCCGGTTTGCCGGGCAGGGCCGGTTGACGGCCCGGCAACACTATCGCGCCGGGCCCATTGGAGGGAAGGCGAGTGGGCGGACGGGTGTCACGGTGTATGTGCCCTGCCGCGTGGCCCTGCTGTTGAGGCGGGAGCGCTCCCACAGTAAGGTTGCGTCCACATGAACATCAGACTTCACTTTCTGGGTGCCGCGCAGAGTGTTACCGGATCCTGCTACCTGCTCGAGATCGGCGAAACGCGTGTGCTGGTGGACTGCGGCATGTACCAGGAGCGCGACCTGCGGTCGCGCAACTGGCAACCCTTCACGTTCGATCCGTCAACGGTTCAGGCCGTGCTGTTGACGCATGCGCACGCGGACCATTGCGGCCTGCTGCCGAAACTCGTACGAGACGGTTTCCAGGGGCCAATCTATTGCACCGCACCCACTGCGGACATCGCCCATGTCGTATTGACGGATTCGGCCAAGATTCAGGAAGAAGATTCTGCGTATAAGAAAAAGCGACACGCTCGCGAAGGGCGACAGGGCCCGCATCCGGAGGCCGCGTTGTACGGGATCGAGGATGCCGAGCGCTGTAACCGACTCTTCGCACCGATCACGCCGGGCAAGCCCGTGGCGCTTGTCGATGGCGCGACGGCGACGTTTCACGATGCGGGTCACATTCTCGGTTCCTGCATGGTCGAGGTTCGCATCCGGCAGGGGAACGAGTCCCGCGTGCTGCTGTTCTCGGGGGATGTCGGCCGGGCCGGCACGCCGCTGCTGCACAATCCAACGGTGTTCGCTGAGGCGGATTATGTGGTTTGCGAATCGACGTATGGAAATCGGCTGCACGAACCCAAGCACGACGTTCCGGGCAAGCTTGCTGCCGTGGTCAACAGCACCCGGAAGGCCGGCGGGAATTTGATTATTCCGAGTTTTGCCGTGGAGCGCGCACAGGAGATCATGTTCCGCCTGAGCGAACTGCTGGTGGCCGGGCGCATCCCCCAACTACCCGTGTTCCTGGACAGTCCCATGGCGGTGCGGGTGACCCAGATTTTCCAGCGAAACGAGGCATTTCTGGATGCGGAAACTCGGGCCGCGATCAGGCGTGGCCACCATCCCTGTGATTTTCCAGGGTTGGTGCTGACGCGCAGCGTGGAGGAGTCGAGGGCGATCAATGACCGCAAGGACACGTCGATTATCATCGCGGGTTCGGGCATGTGTGACGGCGGGCGCATCAAGCACCACTTGGCCAACAACATCAGCCGGCCGGAGAGCACGGTGCTGTTCGTCTGCTACCAGGCCGTGGGGACGCTGGGCCGAGTGCTGGTGGAGAAGGCCTCCGAGGTGCGCATATTCGGTCAGACGCATGCGGTGCGCGCGGGCATCGAAAAAATCAACGGCTTCTCCGG
>JAQCIA010000096.1 GCA_027620105.1 Verrucomicrobiota bacterium
GGCGAACCGCACCGGAATTCTCAGCTTGGAAACTTACGCATCGCCTTTGCGCGTCCCATGGTGCAGCGTGAGATCCTCGCCCGCGGGGCGCGGATGATGTTGCCAGTGTCCGCTGGGATCCTTGCCACGGCAGATAATGACATTGCGGTTCCAATCCGCCAGGCTGCGCACCACCGGGGGGCAGTAGCGGATCGTCAGCCCGCCGCGCCGCCGCGCGGACCGGTTGGGCTCGGACCCGTGGGCTAGCATGTCCGCGTGGAGGGACATCTCGCCGGCCTTAAGCGTGTCAAACACCGGCTGCCCGAACTGTTCGACGTCGACAATCTCCTGATTCAGCACCGCCGGGTCCTTCGTCTCGCGCCAGCGCAAATGCCCCTTGGCGTGGGTTCCCGGGATGAACTGCATGGCGGCATTGCCCTCGTCCGCGTCGTCGATCGCGAGCCAGACCGTGACCGTGCGCGATTTGTCAAACGGCCAATACGAAGCGTCCTGGTGCCAAGGCACCTTCTTGGGGTCGTGGGGCAACTTGCAGAAGAAATGCGTGCCCCAGGCGACGATGTCGGGGCCGATCAGGTCTTCGACGCAGTCCAGGATCGGGGGGTGCATGACGAGGTCGTAGATTCCGCGGCAGCGCGTGTGGTAGCCATTGACGGCGTACTGATCGCGCCCGTCGCCCATGGCGGACATTCTGGCCATCAGGTCATCGAAATAGGCGCGGTTCGCGGCGGCGCCGGCAGCGTCGTACACGCGCAGCGGGCAGATATAGCCCTGCGTGTTGTAGTGCGCGATCTGGGCTTGTGTCAGCCGCTTGGGGTGCGGATTGTGCACCGGGCTGAAGGACAGGTCCCGGGCCATGTGGTCGTTATTGACTTCGATGCTCGCCATGCAGCCTCCTTGTTCCCGCAAGTATAGGCGGTCGCAGGCCCAGCCTTCAAGCCTGGCGGTTCGTGACAGGATCACCGCATGTTGTTAGCGTGCCGTCGTTGAATGAAAACAACCAACGCGAAGCGGATGCGCACGTGGCCGAGCCGGACTTCAGCGCCCTGTCGCCCGAGGCGGTGATCAACGCCGTGGAGGGGGCGCTGGGCGCGGACTGCACCAACGTTTGCCGCCCGCTCAGCAGTTACATTAACCGCGTCTACGAAGTGGGGCTGGGCGCCGGCGGTTTTGTGGTGGCGAAATTCTACCGCCCCGGACGCTGGAGCCGCGACGCGCTGCAGGATGAACTGGATTTTCTTGCTGAACTGCACGCCGCCGAGGTGCCGGTGGTGCCGCCGTTGCCGGGGCGCGACGGCGCGCTGCTGCACGCATTGGGGCATACGCAGTTCGCCGTATTTCCAAAAAAAGGAGGGCGACCGCTGGATGAGCCTGGCGTGGACGCGTGGCCATCCCTGGGGCGTCTGATCGGTCGCATGCACGCGGTGGGCGCCAGGCATTCGCCGCGGGACAGAATCACATTACATCCCGACGTGGCCACGGAGATGCACCTGGATTTCATTCTGGATTCAAACACGATCCCCGAAGCGCTGCGTGAGGAATACACGTGGGCGGTGGAGGATCTGATCGAGCACATTGGTCCGTTGTTCGATGCGGTGCCCATGCTGCGGGTGCACGGTGATTGCCATCGTGCGAATATTCTCCATCGACCGGGCGAGGGCTTCCACCTGCTCGATTTCGATGACATGGCCGTGGGGCCGGCCGTGCAGGATCTCTGGCTGATCCTGCCCGACCGGCTGGCGCGGGCGCGGCGCGAGATGGATGGCCTGCTGGTGGGGTACGACACGTTCCTCGAGTTTCCGCGCGAAACGCTCAGCCTGATCGAGCCGCTGCGCGCCATGCGCTATATTCACTACACGGCCTGGTGCGCGCTACAGAAAGCGGACGGCGGCTTTGCGCGACTCGCACCTGGATGGGGAACGTCGGAATTCTGGCGCCAGGAAATCGCCGACCTGGCGCGGCAGCGTCAGGAAATCGATGACGCGCTGGATGCAAATCGGTGACGCGTTGGTTCGCGGAGCCAAGGGCGATTGCGTGGGCTGATCAGGGAACGGTTGGGATGTAGGCATCCCACAGCCGGTTGCGGAATTTATTTGTGGGGTCCACGCGCTTCTTGAGGGCGAAGAACGCGGGGCTGCGCGGGTAGGCGGCCAGAAACTGTTCGCGCGTGGCGTGTACCTGATACGGCAGGTAGTAGGAACCGCCGGCCGCGAGTGCGGCATCAATCAGTTCCCGTGTCCAGTTGCCGGCCGCAACACGCGCGGCGGCAGCGGTGCCTTGTTTGTAATAGATGACGAAGGCAAAGACTTCGGTCGGTGCCCAGGCCAGCAACGTGTCTGGATCGGCATGTGCATGTCGGATGGAGATGTTGAAAACCTTCACGGCATGCTTTTGAAGGATGCGACGCAGTTCAGGAACGAAGGCGTCAAAATGGTCCACGGGGATAAAGTATTCCGCGAGCACGTAGGTTGACCGACGTCGGGAGGCAGGTTCCAATTCGAAGGCATCATAGCTGGCCTCGAAGTTGCGCCACACCACGGGATTTCCGCGGTACACAAGCGGATCGAAGAGGTGCTGCCTGAGCCTGTTACCCCCTGGCCACTCGGTGGTGGCCCAGATCAGCAGGCGATACAGACTATAGGAGCGGGAGTCAGGAATAAGGCGGTCGCGTTCGGTCGCCGGGGCCTCGGTTGCGCGAAAGCTAACCGCGTGAACGGTGCGATAGGCTTTCGGGTAGAGATCGGCGTTATGAAAAATGACGCTTGGGGTGTGGCGCAACGTTTGGGCGAAGAAGTTCGTGTAAGCATGGACTGGCATGGCGACGTTTTCGCGACGCAGACGCCGGTTGTCGTCCAGTGCGAGCGTTGCGTCCACGATCACACCCAGGCCCCCGTACCCACCAATGGCACCGCAGAAGAGTTCCGAATGGTGTTCGCGGTCGGCGGACACCAGCGTGCCATCGGCAAGAACCAGCGTTATCGCACGGACGGACGCCACGATCGGGCCTTTCCCGAGGTAGCGACCATGCGCGTTCACGGAAAGTGACCCCCCGACGGTAAAGTTGGCGTAGGTCTGCATGATCTGGACGGAAAGGCCATCCGGATCGATTCGCGACTGCACCTGGCGCCACGTGGCGCCGGCCTCCACGGTGATCGACTTGTTGGTGGGCGAGTATGCGACGATACGGTTCATCTCACGCATGTCAATGTGCAGCGCATGCGCTGTCGCGATCTGTCCGCCCATGCTGTGCCGGGCGCCGCCAATGCTGATCGGGCCGGGGTGATTCGACACGGCCATGGCGATTTCTGTGCGCGATGTTGGCACCAGGATGGCGCTGACCGTCTCGGGGTTCAGCTGGGTCACATCGTTCACCACCTGAGGGGAATGGGGTGCCGGGGACGGGGGGCGCACGACGATGGCGAACCACAGAGCGAACATCACCACGAGAGCGGCGGCGATTCGGCGCCAAAAGTGCTTCGCACAAGCTTGCGTCGGTTTCATGTGGTGTGTTCCAGTCTGCCCCGCATTGGCATTCAGAGCCTAACGCGAACAGGAGGGCACATGAACACAAATGCGGCGTATCGGGCTTTTGACGCAAGCGATACCGGCAGATTGTTGAGGAGGGGTATGTGTTCGTGCCTCATGCCTTTGGGGCCGATGTGGCCGCGCGCATTCGTGAACGGCTTTGCCATGTGTTGACCGAAGCGCAGGGCGCTCGCGCGGATGATCCGGCCACGTCACTCAAGGAGCAAATTCACGTCCGGCACTCGCATGAGGGTTCGCCCTTCCGGGAGGCGTGGACGCCGCGCCTGCCGACGGCGGCGGCGAGAATTGCGTCTGCGTGGAGATGGTGAGGGAGACAGATGTCGACCGCATCGAACTGGTCGCCGGACTTGGCGAGCATGCTCCGCCAGTCCTGAAACATTCCGCTCACGCCGCCAAGCTGTTCGCTCCGCCCTTTGAGGTTGCTTTCGGAAAGGTCGCACAGGGCTGTGCAGGTGATCTTGTCGCGATGCCCCATGCCCAGACTACGACACAGACCCCGGCATGGTTTACGCGAACGCCTGAGCGCTTGCGGCAGGGGCGGTCTGTTCTTCGCAGGTGTCACGGACAGTTGCCGCGTCCACCGGGACGCCTCTTCGCTCAGCTTGCCCCTGCACTCCGGCATTGCTACGACTTCCGCCATGAAAGCGCTCCGTCAGGGCAGTCGAAAGTGGTGCGTTTCCGAACTACCCGAAAAGCAATTTCTTATCAGGCTATCAGTCCCCCAATGACATCCAAGGCGATCTCACCGACGTCCGACGCTGGAAGAACTGGCCGAGGAACTGACACCGCGAAGCAGCGAGCGGCCTGAAGAACACCTTCAGATGATTTACGGCCGCCGCAAGCGGTAGAACAACTGAACGTCGGGCGGCCGATTCGTCGTCACGAGATTCCGCCCGTTCGTGATCACGAAGGGCGTCGCATTCGAAATCCATGCGGTGTTCATGGTCAACGCCGTCGTCGTCTCCAGATGATACCCCGTCGCCGCCAAGGGCCAGCTGAGCAGCAGTGAGTCGCCATCGCGATCAATCCGCAGTGTCGGCGCGGGAGCGAACCAGGCTTCAAGGATGCGGCCAAGGTAACTGCTCAGGTAGCCGCCCCAAGGCGGGCGGCTACCTGAGAGTGAATGGCGGGCCGTCCGTGTCTGGCGTGTGGGCAAGGATCACGAGGAGTTTCCGGCGGGCATGAAGGGGTTGCCGAGGAACACGCGTTGGAGGGCGTCGAGGGCGTTGAGGCCGTTTTTGCGGGCGGTAGAGACGTAGCCGCGGATGCGGCAGAAGTTTACGAGGGCCTCGAAGCTGCGGAAGGTGCCGGAGATCTTCTGGCGCAGCTTCATCATCCGCAGATCGCGCTCTGACTGGTTATTGTCGAAGGGCACCGCGAAGTCGCGCATGAAGGCGAGGATCTCGCTGGGGTAGTCGCGGAAGCGGTCGAGCAGGTTGCGGGCCTTGCTCTGCTTGCGGCGGCCCCGGCGTTTCGGACCGGGGGCGGGTTCGGCGGCCGGGTTCTGGTCGTAGCCCGCCTTGACGATCCGCTCGTAGCCCTTGAGGAAGCGATCCTGGTCGGAGGACGGCAGGGCGGTCAGACCCGCTTTGCCAGCCGTGGCAACCTCTTCTTTGATGGCCAGAAGCTGGTCGATCATCTCCTTGGCCCACTTCTGCTTCTGCTCCTCCCATAGGAAGGTTAGCTCGCGCAGCAGATGGCTGTTACACAGGGCATGGTCGCAGCCATAGTCGAAGTAGGACTTCCAGAAGTCGTGGACCGCGCAGCCCCGGTACTCGGACAGGATTCCGGCGGCGTCCATGGCCTCGGTGCCGCGCCGCTTGTGCGCGTAGTACCAGGTCAGCAGCCGGGTCGAGACGGTATGGAGCCAGTGCAACGAGCCGGTGGCCCGCACGCCGGTTTCGTCGAAGCCCGCCACGGGGGCGGCGCTCGCCAGGTCGCGGATGGCCGCCTCGACCGGTTCCAGCCGCCGGGAACAGTCGGCCTTGAAGTTGGCGAGCGTGCCCTCGCTGAAGGTCTCGCAGGCGAAGAGGTCGCGCATAATCTCGGCGAGCCGGTCGAAGGGCAGCAGTTGGTACTCGCCCAGGTACACGGCCACGCTCTTGACGCGCGGCCCGTACTGTACGGGCGCAGCCGCTTCGGGCGGGAACGTGGCGCGGTTGACGCAGCCGCACGGGCAGGTCTTGACCTCGGCCTGATGCTCGGTGACTTCCAGTTTCGGCTCGGGCAGGTCGTGGACCTGGCGGCGCTCGACACGGTCCGGTTCCTGCCTGGCCAGGGATCGACCGCAGCCCGAACAGCGTTCGACTCGATGGGGCACGATCCGGTCGGGCTTCTCGAGCATGCGCAGCGTGTGCCCGGGATGGCCCGGTTGACCGCCCGTGGGCCGTTCGCTTTTCGGGCGCAGGCTCTTCGGCTTGGGCTTGGCCAGCCCGTCGGATGAGGGCGGCTTGTGGCTGTTGTGGGAGTCCTTGGCGACTTGCTCTTCGAGCGTTTGCACCCGCTGGTGCAGCGCGGCATTCTCGGCTTTCAAGGCGGCGAAGTCAGCCGTGAGTTGATCCACTTTGCGGGACAACTCCAAGAGCACGCGCACGACGGTTTCCTTACCGGCGTCGTAGATGCTTTCCGCCTCTTGACGCGTCAGCACCTGCCCGCCCTCCCTTCGGTTCGGGCGCAGGCGGGTGCGCACAACTCCCGCCGGACATCGGCTACGAGCGGGTACAGGTACACGTCTTTGACGGCGGCGCGAATGCGGTGCGCGCGGTCGTTGCGGGTCCGCCCTTGGGTCGCGCCCAGGCACAGCCAGTTCGCGGCCCGGTAGCACGTTCCCTTGAACCGCGAACGGTCCACGAACGTCTCCAGCGCATGGACGGGATGCCCATACTTCGCTTGCCAGTCGGCGCGAATGCGCCGGGCGATGAGCCCCAGCACATGACTGGCCAGATGCGGGACTTGGACCCAGCCCGGAATGAGAAAGCGGGTATTGTTCGTCAGTCGCTGCAGGTTGCGTTCGCGCGTGGCGCGATCCCAGCCCAGGAAGGCATCGCGGTCCGCGCACTTCCACGCCGCCGAACCGAACAGGGCGCAGGCCACCGCTCGACCATGCCGATCCCGCACCAGGTAACGGAGGTTTTCGCCGACGGTGTTGCGATGGCCGAGGTAGTGCTCGTGGGCGAGCAGGCCATGGAACAGCCGCGCGTGCTCCGAGCCCGGTGCGACGACGCTCAAGTGCAACGGTTGCAGGTCGCGCAACGCGCCGCGAATGGGCTCGCAGGCCA
This sequence comes from Verrucomicrobiota bacterium, assembly GCA_027620105.1. Lineage (GTDB taxonomy): Bacteria > Verrucomicrobiota > Kiritimatiellia > UBA8416 > JAIOPI01 > JAIOPI01. The sequence continues at coordinate 6,822 of JAQCIA010000096.1, forward strand.
TCGGCGCGGCGGGCGGACGACGATTGCGCAAACCGTTCGACGACGGCCGTATGCGCGGCGGCAGCCGGATGTGGCCAGCCCGCTCCAGCTTCAGCAGCAGCGTCCGGCAGGCCATGTCCTTGAGTTGGCCCCGCGCGTTGCGCCAGTCCCAGCGGCGGCACAGTTCCTCGCTCAGCGGCGTTCGGCCCCGTGCCGGGTGCGCGGCCAGCATCGCGCGGATCAGCTCGATATCCGCAGCCGTCACCTCGCGCCCTTGCATGACCATGCCCTCTGTCATGGCACCAAGAGTACGGCAACCGGCCCAACCGAGTCCAGCCCCAAAAAGAATTGTTTTCGGTTGCGTTCGTGGGGGGGGGTAGACTATGCTTTGTATTGAGAGGGTTGGCTGGGGCTAATTCTCTCAGGTGCGC
>JAQCIA010000097.1 GCA_027620105.1 Verrucomicrobiota bacterium
CTTACAACAGAAATACCCGTGTTTTAGCCGAAACTTGGACTAGCCCTGCGAAAGCAGGGTTAACGCTTGCCTGAAGCAAGGTTGTGCGAGGTCAGATAGTGATAGCTGTCCGCGACGGCCTGCACCATGTCCGTGGCGCAGGCATCAAGCTCAACAATCATCCACTCCAGGGTGCGCGAATCGGCGGCTGCGGTGATCGCGGCAAAATCCAGTTTGCCGGAGCCGACCGCGGTCATGGGATGGGGGGGATCGATCAGGCCATCTTTGATGTGCAGCAAGGGGATGCGCGATGCGTAGCGGGGGATGAATTCGGCGGGGTTCAGTCCCGCGACCTGGCACCAATAGACATCCAGTTCGCTGAAGATGTCGGGGGCGCCGGCCAGAATAGATTCGTACGGCGTCTTGCCGTCGACCGTGTGGTCCAGTTCCCACCAGTGGTTGTGCAGTCCGAGGGTCAAGCCGCGCGAACTGGCGATAGCGGATGCAGTGGCGTAGGCCTTGGCGCAGGCGTCGACTTCGGCCCGTGTGGAAAGCGCCCTCGAGTCTGTACCGGAAATGATGCGCCGATAGCCAAGGGTTTTGGCATCCGCCGCGATGGCGTCGATGTTCTCCTCCGTGGGCAGGGGGGTGTGGGCGCTGCAGGATTTGAGGCCCAATTCCGCCATCAGGGCGGCCACGTCGTGGGCAGGCAGGCCGTTCAAACCGGCAAATTCAACGCCCGCGTAGCCGATGCTGGCGACCTTGCGCAGTACGCCTGCAAAATCCTTGGCGGCCAGTTCGCGTAGCGTATACAATTGCAATCCAATCGGGGGCATTTGCGACTCCTCTCGCGGCTTGGCCGCTGGCAGGTGTGAGTTTTCCGTAATGTTTGAGTTGCAGAATACAGTGTTCGTGATTGTGGTCAAGGTTCAGCAGGCGCATCCTCGAGAGCGGGGGCTGGCGATGTACGCAACTCGTCGGCACAGCCGACGCCAAGGAGGCGGCCGTGAAGCGCTCACCATCGTGGAACATAGCGGTTGGGATCGGTGTGACGGCGGTGATGTCGTCAGCGATCGTGTGCGGTAGCAGTGCAGCGTGTGGCGGATCCAAGCTGGTAGCTATTCAAAAGGGCACACAACGGACGTGAGGCTATTGGGTTTTGGGCTGCCAAGTGGCGGCAGGGAATGTCGTGAGGCATGGTCAGCAGCATGAAGAAGAATCCTTACGCTCTGATAAGTCTGCCCTTCTTCCTGATCGGGCTGTTGCTCGCGGGGCAGGCGCTTTGGCGCTATCAGCAAGCCCTTGCGAGTCGTGCCTGGCCGGTGGTTGATGGCAGTGTGACCTGGGCCCGCGTTGCGGAAAAGAAATCCATCGACGGTGGGGTTCGTTTCACACCCCGGGTGGAATTTCGGTACACCGTGGGCGGTGATGTGTATGAGTCGGACACATACAGCTTTGCGAGCAAGTCGACGACAGATGGCGGACTTGCGCAAGGGCTGATTTCGATCTACGCGGATCATCCGGAAGTGGATGTGTATGTGAAGCCGGGCAATCCCAGACGGGCGGTGCTGCGGCCGGGAGACACGCACGGTCTGTTGAAAGATGGTTCGCTTGGTGGTGTGTTCGTGGCGATTGGACTCTATGCTCTCTGGCGCGGGCGGGGATGGCGGCGGTATGGTTGACGGTCGTGTCACCCATTCCGCATTTGCCGCACACAGTGCAGCTACGAAAATTTGAAATGCCTGCGCAGCCGGGTTGATATCCAAAGGCTGGATGAAGCAGCAGCAATCAGAGAGCGCGTTGCCAATGTGCGCGCCCTTGCGCGTGTGGCTCTGCCAAGTGGAAACCGGGCGCGGCTGAGGGCCAGTAGCGAGAATATTGACGGACCCGCGCTGCAGGCGCTGTGCCAGCAGGCACGTTCCGCGGGCATTTCCGTGCTGATCGGGTTTGCGGAACTTGGCGAGTGCGGTCAGATTCGTACTAGCGTGGCGCTGATTGACCGAACTGGGAGCGTGCAATGGAATGGATGGGGTGGGGGTATTGCCGTCCGGATGTGTATGTGCGGCATCTGGGAGCATTGTGATGGAGCCTGATCGTCTTGCCACTGTCTGGCCGCATGAGAATGAGATTCTGCAACTTGAAGCGGATGACCGCCGGAACAAGCCATCGCCTGGGCGCATTGTATTCACGGGATCTTCAACCATGCGATTCTGGAGGACGCTGGCGCGTGATTTTCCGTTTCTGGATGTGTTGAATCGTGGGTTTGGCGGGTCGGTGCTGCCTGAACTCGTGCACTATTTCCGGCGCATCGTCGTGCCGTACCACTCGCGGGCCATTGTGGTCTATTCAGGCGAGAACGATATTGCGGGTGGGGCTAGCGCCGAGGATGTGGCGGAGAGTTTCGATGCTCTGCTAAGCACACGCCAGGACGCGTGTCCGGATACGCCATTGATGTACGTTGGCATCAAGCCTTCGCCGGGTCGTCAGGCTTTGCACCCGATCATGCAGGAGGCGAACCGACGGATTCAAGCAAGCATTGCCGCATGCACGGGTGTGCAGTATGTCGACGTGCAGGCGGCGATGCTGGGGCCGGATGGCTTGCCCAATCGGGCCTTGTTTATGTCGGACGGTGTGCACTTATCGCGCGCCGGGTATGCCTGCTGGCGTGACGTGCTGACGCCCTGGCTACGGCCTTATGCGGTACGCGATTCCGCCGTGGATGCTCCGCGCTGAGCGGCCTTTCCGCGTGGAAAAAAGATGTGTCGCAGGGCGGCGATATCACGGGCGGCACCCAGCCGTTCCCGGTTCCCGGCATCCATCACGAACCGCGAAATTTCCGCCAGTGCCTGCAGGTGTGTGCGTGGTTCGCTGCTGGGACTGAGGACGAGAAAGACATAGCGGATGGTGACTGTGCCATGCGGGTCAGGAATGGCCGTGTGCAGTTTTGCAACCATCACCACGGACGTCGCGAGCGTACCCACATGAAAGTGTGGAAGGGCGGATTCGAAGCCGACATAGCTCGAGTATTCGTGCTCCTGCCGAATGAGGTTGTTACGGACGGCATCGATATTCAGTTCGGGATGCGTGAGGCGCAGTGTGTCGAGCAATTCCGCAAAGAGCTGGGCCATCGATTCCGCATGGCTTTAACTTATCCATTCCGGGAGGACATTCAAGTCGAGACCAACGGTCAGGGGGCGATAGATGAGCACGGTAAGCGTTTCATCCGTGGAGGAGGGCAAGGAGGGGGTCAGCAGGCTGCCGGTGCGGGAGAGTAGGACGCGCTCCGGATGGCGGATGTCACTCACGCGTGCGGACTGGATGTCGAGACCGGGCTCGTCGGCTTCCTCGCCGACGCTCTGCATGTCTTCCGCGCGCAGGAGCGTCCAGACGGGTTGTCCGGGGGGAGGTGGCGGGCCCGCGGACTCGGCCGTGGATTCCTTCTCGGCCCAGCGGTACAGTTTCCAGTCTGGGCGCTCTTCGGCAAAGCGGCGGCAGATGCGGAGATTTCGTTCCGACGAGTCCGTAATGGCGAGCAGATGGCCCACGCCATAGAGTTCGGGATGATCCTCCAGTGCGATTGCGAGGGCGGAACCTGTGATGGCGCGTTGACGTTCACGGCGCGCGGCGGCAACGGCTTGGGCATCTTCATCAACAATAACGACCTGCAAGCCAGAGTCCCGGATGAAGGCGGCGACTTGACGGCCGAGCATGTGACCACCGACGATCAGCCAGCCCGTCGGATGGGGGTCCAGCACGTCGAGACGACGTCCGACGATACCGGCGGACAGGCCTTGCGCCACGCTGGCGGCAATGAGGACGAACACAAAGGCTTCCATGAAGCGCGTGGTCTCGGCTGAGGCACCCGCGCCTGCGTATTGCATGGCGAAGGCGGCAGCAAGGACGGCAGGGACGACGCCCCGCGGTGCCAGCCAACTGAGAAAGAGTTTATCGCCTGTGCGCAGGGAGCCGCCGGCGGTCGACAGAAAGACATTCAGCGGGCGGACAACGAGGAGCACGACGAGTATGGCCAGCAGTCCGCGCCACCCCAGAATGCGGGCATGTTCGGTGGAGAAGTGCGCGGCCGCGAGGAGAATGACTGGCCCCGCGATGGATTCCATGAGCAAGGCCCGATTACGGCGCACGGTGAGGACCGTGGGCAACTTCTGACGACCGAGTGCGAGGCCTGCGACGAGGGCGCTGAGCAGGCCGCTGCCGGGCATGAGATAGTCACTGGTTGCGGGAATGACAACCGCGCCGGCCAGCAGCGCGACGGGGGCACCTCCACCGGATAGGCCGGGCAGGCGCAGGAAGGCGGCAAGCAAGCGTCCACCGACGATACCGAGCAGGGCACTCGCGATACTGTGGTAGATGAGCGGGGTGACGGTGGCTGTTGTGTCCCCGGCTGATAAGCATGCGATATGAAAACACAGGATCGCGAGCACGGCACCGATGGGGTCACACAGGACTGATTCCCAGTAGAGCACATGGTGTACGCGCTGGCGCAGGTGCAAACGTTGCAGCAGGGGCGCGATGACGGCGGGACCGGGGGAGAGCACCAAACTGGCGCAAAGCAGGCAGAAGCTCCACGAATGCGCAGGGATCAGGAGGCGCAGGGTGAGGGCGACCAGCCCCCAGGTGATCAGGACGCCCGAGGTGAGAATGCCACGCGTTTCCCATGTGGTTTCGCGGTACCCGCGCGGAGGTAGGCAGAGACCGGCGGCGAAAAGCACGATTTCCGTGCCGAGCATGAGGAGAAATTCCCAGGTCTGTCCGAGGTTCTCCGGGCGGATCAGATGCAGTCCGAACTGACCCATGCAGAGTCCGGCGAGCATGAACAGGATAATGGACGGGACACGCAGGCGGCGGGACAGGGCGGCGCAGAGTAGCGTCAACGCGAGGGCACCGGCGAGGGTGAGAATGACGGCGCGACCGCTGGGGGAGAACACGAGTGACGATGTGACGGCAGCCAAGATCATGATGAGCCTGCTCTGACGGCGGTCGGCGGCGCGTGAAGGCGCGTGAGAATGCTACTCGCCCCAGGCCAGCCGCTGGGCGCGCAGGTATTCGCGTCGCATCTGTGCGATGACATTGATTGAAATATGCTTGGGGCAGACCGCCTCGCATTCGGCGTGGTTGGAGCAGTCGCCAAATCCTTCCGCGTCCATCTGTGCAACCATGCTCCGGACACGGGGGGCGCGCTCCGGGTGCCCCTGGGGCATGGTGGCTAGATGAGCGACTTTGGCGCCAACGAAGAGCGACGCGGAGGCGTTCGGGCAAGCGGCCACGCAGGCGCCGCAGCCGATGCAGACTGCGGCGTCGAAGGCGCGGTCGGCGTCGTCCTTGGGGACCGGCACCGAGGGGGCCTCGGGCTCGGCGGTGTCCTTGCTCACGGCCACGGCGTTCTCCATTAACACGGCGCCGGTGTTGATGGAGACATAGCCGCCCTTGGCGATGACACGGTCGAACGCGGAGCGATTCACGGCGAGATCCTTGATGACCGGAAAGGCGGTGGCGCGGAAGGGTTCAAGGGTGATGGTGGCACCGGGCTTGAAATCACGCATGCGAACCTCGCAGGTGGTGCAACCGGCCTTCTCACCGTGGGCGACCCCATTCACGACGATGCCGCATTGGCCGCAGATGCCCTCGCGGCAATCGCTTTCGAAGGCGATCGGATCGTCGCCATTGCGGATCAGCTGCTCATTAAGCAGGTCCAGCGTCTCCAGCAGGGATTGGTCGGGAGGGACATTGGCGATCGTGTAATTGGCGAGACGTCCCGGGCGGTCGGGGCCGGACTGGCGCCAGATCTTGAAATGAAATTTATGTCCGTTATCAGGCATGGCAGACAATCCCGATGTGCGCGTCGCACTTTATAAATTTTACCAAGGTGGCCGGGTTCATTTGTAACTCCGTTGTGCCGGGTGGACACGCTCAAAAGCGAGGGGTTCTTTGTGCAACTGGGGCGGCTTGTCCGCGGCGGTGTATTGCCAGGTGCCGACAAAAGAATAATTCGTGTCGTCGCGGCGGGCCTCGCCTTCCGGGGTGGTGAATTCTTCGCGGAAATGTCCGCCGCAGGATTCCTGGCGTTGTGTGGCATCGCGGGCCATCAGATCGCCAAGCTCGAGGAAGTCGGCAACGCGACCGGCGGATTCGAGGTCCTTGTTGAAGTCATCGCTGGCGCCACTGACTTTCACGTTCTGCCAGAAGTCCTGCCGCAGGGCGTCGATTTCCAGGATGGCTTCGGTCAGTCCGGCGGCGTTGCGGGCCATGCCAACTTTATTCCACATCACGCGGCCCAGGTCGTACCAGAAGTCGCGCACCGTGCGCTTGCCGCGGATGGCCAGCATTCTTTCGCTTGTGGTTTGCACGTTGCGTTCGATACCCGCGAAGGCGGCGTGCTGTTCGTCCAGCGCCGGGAGGGGGGAACTCGCGAGGTAGTTGCCGAGGGTGTAAGGCAAGACAAAGTAGCCATCCGCGAGGCCCTGCATGAGGGCACTGGCGCCGAGGCGATTGGCGCCGTGATCGGAGAAATTTGCTTCACCGGCCACGAAGAGGCCGGGAATGGTGCTCATCAAGTTGTAGTCCACCCAGAGGCCGCCCATGGTGTAGTGCGGGGCGGGGTAGATACGCATGGGGGAATGGAACGGATCCTCGTTCGTGATCTCGTGATACATGTCGAAAAGGTTTTCGTAACGCTCGCGAATGCCCGCCTTGCCGAGCCGGCTGACGGCATCGGCGAAGTCGAGGAAGACGGCTTTGCCGCCGGGACCAACGCCGCGACCGGCATCGCAAACTTCCTTGGCCCGGCGGGAGGCGATATCGCGCGGGACGAGGTTGCCAAAACTCGGGTAAAGGCGTTCGAGGTAATAGTCGCGCTCCGCTTCGGGAATTTCGGCGGCAGGGCGGGAGTCACCCTTCTGTTTGGGCACCCAGACGCGTCCGTCGTTGCGCAGGCTTTCGCTCATCAGGGTGAGTTTGCTCTGGCCTGCACCGGACTGGGGGATGCAGGTGGGGTGGATCTGGGTGTAGCAGGGATTGGCAAAGTAGGCGCCGCGTTTGAAGCAGCGCCAGATGGCGGTGGCGTTGGAGTTGACGGCGTTGGTTGAGAGATAATACACGGTGGAGTAGCCCCCGGTGGCCAGCACGACGGCGTGGCCGGCATGGCGTTCCAGGGCGCCGGTCACCAGGTTGCGCGTGACAATGCCGCGGGCCCGGCCGTCCACGCAGACGAGATCCAGCATT
>JAQCIA010000098.1 GCA_027620105.1 Verrucomicrobiota bacterium
GGCCCAGAATGTCCGCAATTGGAGGGCGAGCGTCCCGCGAGCCGTTCTTGAGCGTATCCCAAACGAGGCTCTAAGTAAGTGCCATTCGGGGCATAACATGGCCGATCGGGGGGGCTGCTAGTGGTGCCCCGAGATTTGCGACGTTGGCCGCGCGCGTCTTGACAGACCGACCCGTATTCTGTACGCTTCTGTACAGATTGGAGGTCTATCATGACAACCGTAACACTCACCGAATTCAGAAGCCACGCGTCGGGCATGCTTACCCGAGTCGAACGAGGGGAAACATTGGTTGTTCTGCGCCATGGCCGCCCCATTGCCGAGGTGATCCCCGTATCGCGCGAGGGCGACACGCAGCCTTCCTGGAAAAGGCCCGCGCTGCGCCTCACGGCGAAAGGGGCAGCACTCTCGGCGGCAATTCGGGAGGAGCGAACCCGGTGAAGTTCTATCTCGATTCCTCTTCGTTCGCCAAGCGGTTCGTTGAAGAGAACGGCAGTGATAGCGTCGAGACCGCCTGCTCCCAGGCCTCAGAACTGGGCCTCAGCGTGATCTGTGTTCCCGAAGTCGTGTCCGCACTCAATCGGCGGAAGCGGGAACACACACTCACGGACGTTCAGTGTCGCGAGGCGAAGCAGCGCCTGCTTGACGATGTCCGCGACGCGGTCATCGTCAACCTCACTCCTTCGGTCATCGGGTCCGCCATCCGTATTCTGGAGGCAAGCCCCGTCCGCGCCATGGATGCACTGCAGGTAGCCTGTGCGCTGGAATGGCGTGCCGATTTGTATGCATCCTCGGACGACCGGCAATTGAAGGCCGCCAAGAAGGCGGGGCTCAAGACACAACGAATTTGAAGCAGCCAACATCCGCCTGGAGCACGACGCCGGTTCCGCTGCGCGCCACCGGCGAGGCTCAGGCGGGGCGTCGGGCGACAACGTCGCGTCACTGCTAATTGCCACGAACTCGAAGTCACACATTACGAAACCAAATCAAGATGAAACCATTATCCACCATCCTCCGCCTCAACGCCGCGTCCTGCATACTTTTTGGGCTGCTTTTTGCCTCCGCTCCAGAGTGGACGAGTGCTTTGATTGGGAATGCTGCGCCGCTGGTCCTCCGCATCGTCGGCCTGGGTTTGATTCTGAATGGCGCACATCTCCTGTTTGCATCGAGTCGCTCCAAGCCGCTCTGTCCGGAGTTGCTATATTTTGTGTTGGGTGATTTCGCATGGGTCGTTGCCACAGTCGTCCTGCTCGTTCTCGGCGTGGGGGTCACGACAACTGCTGGGATTGTCGCGGCCATTTTGATCGCGATGCTGGTCGGCTCGCTTGGGTTCATGCAGTTCCGCCATGCTCGCCGGCTTTGTCTCTCAGCGCAGTGAGCATCAGATGAAGTCGCCGAACCATGCGCTGCAGCGAACCCGGCCATCGCGCTCCGGTTGCAATCGTGTGTCCGCGTGGACCGGGTCGCTGAGCTTGAGTCGTTGGGCTCTTTAGAAATGGCACTTCACGACATAGCGCGCAAATCGGTTGAAGCAATTCTCTCCAAGTATTGCGCAGAAAAGATACCCGAAAGGGTTCGTGGCCAAATTCGACTGGCTTTCACCCTTCGAGGTCATCGTGTAACGCTTCTCGAAGAACGGCCGCTCTTCGACAATCGCAAGAAGTGGACCCAGCACAAGGTGGCACAGTTCAGACAAGATCCGGAGACCCTCGAGTGGACCCTCTACTGGGCAAGGCACAATGCCCGCTGGCTGCGCCTGGAGGAATTCTCTCCCACACGGAATTTCAATCAGGCACTCAAAGAGGTGGAGGCAAATCCCCATGGCGTCTTTTGGGGCTGAGCACGAACTCCGAAAGCCCCCCAAAGTGCTGAACGGTACGCGTGCTCGCGGCACGCGTACTGCGAAAGGACGAGGAGCAGGCCTCGCGCCGCGAGCACGAGCCAGTTAGCACTGGCGTTAACTTCGTCCAACGCCCTTGCCCTCGCCGCGCAAGCGCGTCGAGAACAAGGGCGCCGGCCCAACAGCCACCGTTCTGCGGGAAAGAGTGGAAGGAACCATGAAGGACTATGCGCGCATGACAAGGCCCCCCAACATTATCCTGATCAATTGTGATGATCTCGGCTACGGAGATCTGGGCTGCTATGGCTCCAGACGTAATGCTACACCGCATCTGGACCAACTGGCGGTGGAAGGGGTGCGGTTCACCGATTTCTACATGGCGTCCCCTGTGTGCTCCGCTTCGCGTGCAGCGATGCTGACGGGGTGCTATTCGCAGCGAATCGGCTTTGCCGACTATCAGGTACTCTTTCCCGGGCAGGCGCAAGGCCTCAATCCGAAGGAGGCAACCATCGCCAGGCAGTTGAAACTAGTCGGCTATGACACAAAGATCATCGGCAAATGGCACTGCGGCGATCAGCCGGAGTTCCTCCCGACCAGCCACGGGTTTGACGAATACTTCGGGATTCCATTCAGCAATGACATGGGGCGACAGGCGAATGGGCTTGAAAGGCCCCCATTGCCGCTTATGCGAAACGATGAGGTCATCCAACAGCAGCCGGATCAGCGCGGCATTACCGAACGGTATGTAGATGAATCCCTGCAGTTCATGCGCCGTGACCGAGAGAATCCCTTTTTGCTGTATCTGGCACACATGTACGTCCACGTGCCACTGTTCGTCCCGAAGCAGTTTCTCGACATCTCGCGCAATGGCGCGTACGGCGGCGCTGTCGCCTGCATTGACTGGGCAATGGGCATGATCGAGGCGGAACTGAACCGATTGGGCATTAAGGACGAGACGCTGGTCATCTTCACTTCTGATAACGGTTCCCGTGCTCTCGATGAGGGCGGCAGCAACGCGCCGTTGCGCGGCACCAAGGCGCAAACCTGGGAGGGCGGACAAAGGGTTCCCTGCATCATGCGTTGGCCGGGGAAGATCGCCGCTGGGACGACCTGCGAGGGGATTGCCTCCTCCATCGACCTTTTTGCCACACTGGCCGAGCTCGCTGGTGCACCACTGCCGGCGGACACGACGCTTGACAGTATCTCGCTGGTGGAGACCATCATGGAAGGAAAGGCCACCAAACGGGATACCTTCGCCTACTACAAGGGCCCAAACCTCGAGGCCGTGCGCAAAGGCGATTGGAAACTGCACTTCTGCAAGATCGGCTGGAAGCCAGATGGCGCCGATAATCAGGTGTTGCCGGAACTTTACAACCTGCGCGATGATATTGCCGAAGCCAATAACGTCCACGACCGGCATCCTGAGATTGTCGATGAGATTGAGGCGGCGGCCGAGGATTTTCGGCGGGTCTTCGGTGATCGGCGGCTGGACCGAACAGGGACGGAGATCCGCGAAGTGGGTCTGTGCAAGAATCCCGCGCCATTGACCAAGTACGACGAGAATCATCCTTACATGATCGCTTACTACGATCTGGCCGACATGCCGACCATGTGCGGGTAAACAGGGACAGCGGAAAGAGTGAATTGCATTCAAGCCGTTGCTCGCGACGGCTTACAGCCACCGTTCGGTGCATGGACAATGGCGCAGCAGGTTGTCGGTAGATTGACGTCCCTTTTGGCGTACAGTATCCTGTACGCATTATGCATGCCATTACCTACACGGAAGCTAGAGAGAAACTGGCGACAACGATCAAGAAGGTATGCCGAGACCACAACCCAGTCATCATCACGCGGAAGAGGGAAGACGCGGTCGTGATGATGTCCTTGGAGGACTACGAGTCACTACAGGAGACCTCCTACCTCCTGCGAAGCCCCAAGAGCGCCCAGCGACTCATGGCGGGGTCAAGGAACTCAACCGAGGGAAGGGGAAAGAGCGGAAACTGGTCGAATGAAGATCATCTTCTCGACCCAGGGTTGGGAGGACTACTTGCACTGGCAAGCAACGGACCTCACGCTTCTGCGGCGCATCAACGACCTCATCAGGGAAGTCACGCGCACGCCGTTCAAGGGGACTGGAAAGCCTGAGCCGCTTCGCCACGTACTGGCTGCATACTGGTCCAGAAGGATTGCCGAAGAACACAGGATGGTGTACAAAGTGGAGAACGACACGGTGCGGATCGCCCAGCTTCGTTACCATTACTGAGTGGCTTTCTGAGTTCTGGCGAGAACAATGGGCGGCGCCAACAACCGCCTGGTGCGTATTCTCGCTCCGCTCGAAACGCACAGGCTGTGGCGTTCGCCCGGCAACGGGATGTTTCAAGAATAAAATAATGGCGGCGCGGTTCTGTGGTTGAGGTGACATCATGTGCGGAATAGTCGGATACGTTGGCAAGAAGGACGCGGTACCGCTGCTGATCGAGGGGCTCAAGCGGCTTGAATATCGCGGCTATGATTCGGCGGGCGTCGCGGTGGTTGCGGACCGCAAGCTTGGCGTGGTGAAGACGGTCGGACGTCTCTCAAATTTGGAGAGCCAGTTGCTGCGACAGCCCCTCGCCGGAAGCGTGGCGGTGGGGCATACGCGATGGGCAACGCACGGCGCGCCTTCGGAAGTCAACGCGCATCCGCATTGCGATTGTGACGGGCGGATCGCGGTGGTTCACAACGGCATCATTGAGAACTACCACGCGTTGCGCGCATCGCTGGAAGCCGCGGGACACACGTTCTATTCTCAAACCGACACGGAGGTTCTGCCGCATATGATCGAGGCGGCACTGCGCGATGGCGCCGCATGCCTCGGCGATGCGATCCGCGCGGCGTTGACCCAGGCGCGCGGGGCTTACGCGCTCGGGATCGTCTCCGCCGACTGTCCCGACGTGCTCTACGCCGCGCGGCAAGGCAGCCCGCTCATCATCGGCATCGGGGAGGACGGCGACCGGTTCATCGCGAGCGATGTGCCCGCCGTGTTGAGTCGCGTGCGCGAGGTGATCTACCTGAATGACGGCGAGTATGCCGAGTTGCGCGATGGCGGCGTGAGGATCTGGAATATCAAGGGCGACGAGATCTCGCCGAAGGTGGAGAGGGTCACGCTGAGCGCGGAAGCCGCAGACCAGAGCGGGTTCGAGACCTATATGCTGAAGGAAATTCACGAACAGCCGCGCGTATTGCGGCGGCTGCTCGAACGTAATCCGCTCTTCGGCGGCGGGGCCGATTTCGGCTTGAAACCTGACTATTTCCGCAAACTGCAGCGCGTGATGATCGTCGGCTGCGGAACGGCATCCCATGCGGGAATGTACGGGCGTCTGCTCCTGGAGCAATACACAGGGCTTGCCGTCGAGATCGACCTGGCCAGCGAATTCCGCTATCGCGATCCACGGATTGATCCGGGGACGCTCATCATTCCCGTTTCGCAATCGGGGGAGACCGCCGATACCCTCGCATCCGTTCGGCTCGCAAAGCAGTGGGGCTGCAGGGTCCTCGCCATCTGCAACGTTCCGGGCAGTTCGCTGACGCGAGAGAGCGACGCGGTCCTGTTCACGGAGGCGGGACCGGAAATCGGCGTGGCCTCCACAAAGGCCTACACCGCGCAGCAGATGGCATTTGCGCTGCTTGCGATCTGGATCGGCTCGATTCGCGGAACGCTGGGTGATGCCGACGTGCAGTCCCTGCTGGCTGAATTGGCCCAGGTGCCGGACGCGATACACTATGTGCTCGACCGGAAGGATCTCATCCGCGTCATCGCGCACAAACACTGCGACGCTCCCAGCGCCCTCTATTTGGGGCGCAAATTCAACTACCCGACGGCGCTGGAAGGCGCCCTCAAGAACAAGGAAATTTCGTATCAACACGCCGAAGGGTATGCCGCCGGCGAAATGAAACATGGGCCGATTGCCCTGATCAACGAGTACGTCCCTGTCATTTGCGTTTGCACGAAGACGCGGGACGAGGTCTATGACAAGATGATCTCGAACATGCGCGAGGTCGAGGCGCGTCAAGGCCGCATCATTGCGCTGGCCAGCGATGGCGACACGCAGATCGTCCGTTTCGCGCAGGACGTCATTTTCGTCCCTGCGGTACGCGACGACTTCTCGCCCATCGTCAACGTCGTCGCCCTGCAGCTATTTGCCTACTATGCGGCGCAGGCGCGCGGCACGGACATCGACAAGCCGCGCAACCTGGCAAAGTCCGTAACGGTCGAATGACCATGGCATGCCGATGCGGCAGTCGCGGAGAATCGTGGAAACGAATAGGCCGTCAGTGGTGAACAGGCGCATGTGGCCCTGGTTGCCGTCGTTGCGGGCAGCATCCAGATCGCGCTGCCATGCCGACCAACTTCATCAGTAGTGGTCTTGATGAACGGCGACGCCCGTCCACGGCTGGGTCGCTGGGCGGGTATCCACTGCTTGTCATCACTCATCGCCAAAATATGCCGCGGTCGGCTTCAATACACGCAATGAACCGCCGCCGGTAACGACAAAATGAACCGACTAATACGGGCTGTCGAATACGCGTTGTCTACTTCGCCTTCTTCGCCGGGTCAGTAGCCGCATCGGTAAATTTTCGTGCTCAAGCTCATCGGCTGGTCGAAACTGCCGGCTTTCAGTGTGAAGGTGATTCCCCCATACCAGTCAAAGGTGCCGAGTGTCTCGGGAATGACGCAGGTGAACTCGCCGTCGGGTCCGCGCACGGCTTCGCGGCGGGCCCAGTCGCGGGCGTCCCAGCCGCGCGGCTGGCCGGGGAGCCAGCTCACATAGAACCAGCCCGTCGCAAGGTCGGGGCAGTCCTTCACCTTGAATTTCAGCACCTTGCCGTTGCGCGGCACGGCCATGGCGTTCGGCTCGGGGAGGGGAGGACTGCCGCCGGCGAGCACGTGCGCGAAGAACGCGGGCTCGATCTCGGCGTGGATCGGGTGGTCCCAGCTCACATGCCCACCCGGGAGCGACATGTAGTGACTCTTGTTCGGGCCGAAGCAGAGGTATTTATTGGCGGGGATGGCGTCCAACGTGGCCATGATCGACGGCGGCTTGAAGAAGGTGTCGTTGGCGGCACTGTACATCAAGAAGGTGGCCCGGCAGCGATTGAGCCGCGTGCCCGCGTCGAAATTCTTGACCCACGCGTTACGGTCGAGTTCGTCCATCTGCTTCAAGGCGTCCGAGCCAATCGCGTCGAGCTGATAGAATCCCGAGCCATAGAGGTTGAACGTGGCTTGAACCCGCTCGTCAAGAAGGCCGGAGAGCATGGTGACCATGTAGCCGCCCCAACTGATGCCGGTCATGCA
>JAQCIA010000099.1 GCA_027620105.1 Verrucomicrobiota bacterium
TGCCGCCAATCTCACAACACGCTCAAGGACCACTCACGGCAATTCCCAACGACTTTGGCGCAGCCATGGCGTTCTGGCGTGGTCAGGGGAAAAAACGTTGACGCTGCAAAACCCCTGAGGTACACGCACTTCATGCGCATGATGGAACATGGCGGCTGCGATGTGTGGCGGCCCGGCCTGCTGGCGGTCGTATTGGTGTGTGTCGTGGCGGGGCAGATTTTTGCGCAGGGCGGCGCGTCATCCGGCGGGCTTGATGCGAAGACCGCGCTGGAAATGCGCTATGTGGACGGCCTGAACCGCATGGGCTTGAACGCCTACGCGGAACTGGTCCTCGAGAAACTCGGGTCGGGACCGGAAGTGAAGCTACGCCGCCTGCAGGGCGCGATGGCGCGCGGCGAGTTCGAGGATGCGATACGGATCATCGCCGCCGAACCGGACCAGGGCTCCCTGTCCACCTTGCGAATGCGGCGCAGCCTGGGGGATGCCTATTTCGCCTGGGGAAAATATCCGGAGGCGCGGGCCGAGTACGACGCCTTTTTCGCCAGGTTCGCCGGATCCATTCCAGAAGACCTCAAAGAGTTCTATCTCGATTCGGCCTACACCTACGCGCAGATGATGCTGCTGATAAACGACCACGCCGCGGCCAGCGCGGCCTATCGCAAAGGCATCGCCGCCAATCCGATTCGTGACGTGAAGCGCCAGTTTATGGGCGGACTCGCGGATGCGCTCATGAAGCAGGCGGTAAAGGCCACCGTTGCTGCGCGGGCCACGTTCTTAAGGGACGTGGAGGAGATCGCCAATGAGCTAATGTGGAAACAGGATCTCTGGTTCGGGCGCGCGATCGTCATGCGGGCACACGTCAACATGTTGCGGGGCGATATCGACGGCGCGATGAAGCTGGTGGACGACTATCGCGATGCGCTGGTGGCGCTCGACGAGAATCTGGTGGCGCAGTCGACGCACGAGGAAGACTTTACGCGGCTGAGCCCGATGGCGGAGGCGCGGTACCTGATTGGCACGATTCTGCTCGATGAAGCCAAGCGCGCGCTGGAGAGGGGCGACCGGTCGAAAGTGCTGGAATTGCTTACGGGCAAGGATGAGTCGCGTGGGGGGCAGGCGACGCGCAGGCTGCCGGGCGCGCTGCAGCACTTCGTCAACGTCTTCGTCAAGTACCCCAACACGCCTTGGGCGGGGGATGCGGCCGCCAAGTACGAGGAAACAGTCGAGATTCTGGCAAAGCTGGGCAAGCGCATTAATGCGAAAATCACGCCCGAGCAGTGGGCCAAGGTTGAGATCGAGCAGATGAAGACGGCGCGGGCGCTGCTCAACCAGCAGAAGTATGCGGAAGCGGCGGACCAGTATCTGGCGTTGTTGACGCGCACGCCGGAGGGCTATTATGCCCTCGACGCGCTGGCCGAACTCGGTACGTGCTACGTGGAGATGGAAGAGGACCTCTACGCGGACGTGGTGATTAATTACATCGCCGAACGCTTCAATAAGAAGCCCAACCTGAGCGCGCGGGCGGGGGATCTGGTGCTCCGCTTCGGGCGCATGTATTTGGCGCGCAAAAAACCTGAACGCAAAGAAGCGATTTATGAGGTCTATTTCGACAACTTCAAGTCGCACGCACTGGCGGCGCAGCTGCTCAACACCGCTGGCGATCGGCGGTTTGCGACGAACAACTATGCCGGCGCGATTGACTATTATCAGCGCGTGGTGAGCGATCATGCACAGTCGCCGGTGTCGTATGAGGCCATGAGCAGGATGGCGGCCTGCTACGAGCGGCTGGGCGACACCACGAATCAGCTCGCAACGATCAAAACCTACATTGCCCGCGCGACGAAGGCCAACCGGGTGAGCCACGACCTAATTCGCATGATCTTTCGCCAGGCCAATGCGTATCAGGCCATGGGGCCAAAGTATTATCCCAAGGCCATGAGCGGCTACACGGAGATCGAGAAGCGCCTGAACGCCAAGCGCGAGGACTACCAACGCAACAAGGAAGAGGCGGACCAGAATCAGGAACTGCTCGAATGGGCGATGTACTATAAGGCGGTGTGTTTTGCGCGCGGCACACCGCCCCCTGGCAAGCCGGAAAACCTCTACAAGCAGGCGGCGCTGCAACATTACCAGAAGCTGGCGGACGCCTACCCCAAATCCAAAGTGGCGCCGTCGGCGCTGAGCCAGGTCGGCACGCTGTGGACGCTCTTCGATAAGTCGGACGAGGCGCAAAAAGCCTTTACGCGTCTGAAGACGGATTACCCCGACTCCCCGGAGGCCAGAAACGTGGACTTCCTGCTCGCCAACAGCCTGCTCAAGCTGGACAAGCGCAAAGAGGCGATTCCGATCTTCAAGGCCATGTTTGCCGGGGAGGGTGGCAAGTACACGGAGACGCAGGTCCTGAGCGCCGGGACTGAGCTGTTCAAGGCGAAGGAATATGAAATTGCGGTAGAGGCGTTTGATCGCGTGCTGGCCGGGGTTTCGGATGGCAGCCGCGCCCTACGTGAACCGGCGCTGGCGCGGAAGGGCATCGCGCTGGCGGAGCTCAAGCGGTACGCCGAGGCCGCGGAAGCGCTGGCGCTGCTCTTTGCGGAGTATCCCCGTACGTCGTTTACGGTAGCGGCCGCTGCCGCGCGCAGTCGGGCCTGTGCCGAACTGGGCGGGGTTGAGGCGAATCCTGAAAAGCGCCTGGACTATTTCAACGCGGCCGTGGACGCCACGAAGACGGCGATAAAGCATGACAAGTCCGCCAGCCGCCGCGGCGAAGCCACCGTCGAAATCGGGCGCATCTACGAACTGAAGGCCAAGGCCGAAGCGGACCACGGGTCGGCGGAAAAGGCCAAGGACTACCGCAAGGAAGCGATTGCCAATTACCAGATCCTGACGCTGTTCGAGAATCCGGACGACCCTGAGATGCGCCCGCATCTCGAGCTGGCCTACCACAAACTGCTGGCGCAGTACGTGGATCTGGAAATGTGGCAGGATGTCTATACGGACTCCGACACGTACCTGAAGGCGTTTCCAGACGGCCCGCACGCGCTGGACATCCGGCAGTGGCGCAGTCGCGCGAACGCGCAGCTGGCGGCCGAGGGCGGGCCGCATACCGAGGCCGCGCCATAGGTGATGGGGCGCGTCCCGAAATCATAGGCAGTGAGCGGACAAGGGAGAGTGGATATGAGCACAACAAATTTGAGCGTGGGACGCTGGGGCTGGCGCCTATTGCCGGTGATCATCTGGGCATTGGTCTGCAGCGTGCCCGATGGGGTGCTGGCGCAGGGCGCGCCGGGCAGAATTGTGAAGATCAACAAGCAGGAATTGACCGGCAACATCACCTGGCTCGCCAGCCAGAGGGGCTACGAAGTTGCAGCGGGCAGTACGCGTACGTCGGTGTCCCTGAACCAGGTGGCATCGATTCAGGTCGCGCCGCCGGCGGAGTTGGTGCGCGCGATTCAGTCCGGCGATACGGCGACACTGAGCCGGATCGTGGACAGCTACCGCATGCTGGGGCCCGACCTGGATGCCATGCGCGCGCTCGCCGAGGGCTTGCGACGGGCCGGTAAGGGGCAGGAAGCGCTGGATCGGTTCAAGAAGGTGATGGAGCACCGTGCACCGGAAACCGTGCCGGCCGAGGTGTCGCGCGTTTACTGGAACATTCTGCTCGACGCGGAGCGCTACGATGATCTGCGCAATCAGCTCACCGCGGCAATCGAGAAGGGCCCGCGCCCGCAGGTGGCGACCGCCCAGCTGCTGCGCGGGGAAATGGATATGCGGCGCAAGCAGTACCGTGAAGCGCTCGTCAATGGCTATTTGCGGACGATCGTGCTCTTCGCCAACGTGAAAGCCGTCCAGCCTGAGGCGCTGCTCAAGGCCGCGCTCTGCTTCGACGAACTGGGCGAAAGCCAGAACGCCGAAAAAATGCGCCGCAAGCTCGCTCAGGAGTATCCGGGCAGCCCGCAGCGGTAACGGCGCGTCCGGAATTGCGGCTGGGGGCAAAGGGGAAGGGAAGACGGGAACGTTCAACTTCCAACACCCAACGCGGAACATCCCAAGCCGAAATCCGTATGCGACGTTGAAATTTGGAGCGTTGAAAGTGTCCGCATCGTCTTCTGCTCATGAAGCTTCGCTGCCCCTATTGCCGAAACGTGTTTGAGGCACTCGCGGAGGCCCGCTGCCCCTCCTGCGGGAAGGCGCTGCGGATGCCCGAACGCCCGCCGGATCCGAATGCCGTTGCGGCGAAACCGACGGCCAAGGCGGAGCGCAAGGCGAAACGGTGGCGCTCCATGCGTAATCCCACAGGGCGCGCGCCGACGCAGCGTCCCCCGGCCTTGCTCCTGCCGTTGCTGATGCTGGCTGGTCGGCCGCGCCGGACCTTGTTGATGGTGGTCCTGGTCGGCGTTCTTGCGGCGGGCATGCTGATTCAGAAAGCCGGCATGGATCCCAATCATCCAGGCGAGCCGCACGAAGTGACGCGCGCCCGGGCCGAACTGGGCGTGCTGCGCACGGCGCTGGAATGGTTTTGCGCGACCTGTGATCGCTACCCCACGACCGAGGAGGGTCTCCGCGCGCTCGTGCGCAATCCCGGCGTTCCCGGCTGGAGTGGGCACTACATCGAGAGCCTGTATCCCGATCCCTGGAAGCGCCAGTATCAGTATGCGTGCTCCAACACGACCGTGACGCTCCTCTCGCTCGGTCCGGATGGCAAGGCCCACACGGCGGATGACCTCATCGCCCCTACGCCGGATTTTAAGGCGATCATGGAGCGCATCCTGCCGTCGAAGTAGGTGCGGGCGGCGCGGTGAAGTTTTCGTGCGTAGCGCCTCGATCTCCCGCTTGACACGGATTCGTGAGTTATGCCAGCCTGCGAACTTGCGATTGCCAAGCCGTCGCCCGATATGAACCCGGCAGTATAACGGGGCATACGCGGGCGCAATACGAAGCGAAGGATGGAAGCATGAAACGGATTACGTTGCTCGCCGCGACCGCACTGCTCTACGTCTCCATGATGCCTCTGCAACCGCTGCTGGCGCAGGGCGCACCTGCCGCGGCCGAAGCGGTCACCCCGGACCAGGCCTTGGAAGCGGCGGCCCTAGCCGCCGCCGCCGCCGACCATGGCGGGCGCGCCCACTCGGGAGGCTTGTTCCAGGTCATTATGAAGTCCGGCTGGTTCGGCGTCATGATTTGGCTGCTGTTGGTCGCCGGTTTGGTCGGCTGCGTGACACTGGTGGTTGACTCGTATCTGACCGTTCGCGAGAAAAACATCGCGCCGGTGGAGGTCATTAATAGCGTCCGCGCCGCGATGCAAGAAGGCGATTTGCTGAAGGCGATCAACCATTGCGAGCACAATCCCGGCCCGCTGGCGAATATTCTCAAGGCCGGCTTCAGCAACGTGGAAGACGGCTTTGAGGTGATTCAGGATTCCGTCAGCGTGGCGGCGGACATCGAGAGCGAAAGACTACTGTCCAAGGTCACCTACCTGAGCGTTATCTCGAACGCGACGCCGATGCTGGGGCTGATCGGGACGGTGCAGGGCATGATCTTCGCGTTCGCCACGCTGGGCACCACGGAAGCCGGTGCCGCCCAGCAAGCCATGTTGGCGTTGAACATTTCCCACGGGTTGTGGGCGACCGCCGTGGGGCTGACCACCGCCGTGCCGGCAACGATTTACTACTTCTACTTCAAGAACAAGGCCAACCGCATCATTCTGGGAATGGAAGCCTTGACCTTGGACGTCATCAAGTCCTTGCGGAATGTGGAAGTCGTTTCCGAATAACGATTTAACCGTGGTGGCCCCTCGGAACGGAACGAGGCTATGCGTAAACGCGAAGACGAGTCACTGGGCGGCGCTCTGATCGCCATGATCGATGTGGTCTTTCAGATCATCATCTTCTTTGTGTGCACCGCCAACCTGCAGGATTCCGGCCGTGATCCGCGCATTCAGCTCGCTGTGGCCCCGCATGCGCAGCTGGTAATTAAGAAAGATCCCCGCGAGATCGTTGTAGATGTAGACAGTCACGGGAGCGTGACCATCGCGCGGACGCCGCTTTCATCGGGACAGCTGTTGCACGTGCTGAGAAAGGCGACGGCGGAGTACGGTAGGGATGTTCCGGTGATCGTGCGCGCGGATGGCCGGGCCTCCCACGAGATGGTGCGGCAGATCATGGACGCGAGTGCGGCGGCGGGAATATGGCGAATCAAGATTTCAGCGTTGAAGGAAAAGGGCGGCTGACCGGACAGGTGTGCCATGGCCAGAAAGCGTCGTCTAGTAGTCGAGCATCCCGGCGAGTTGAACCTCGTAGCCATGATCGACGTGGCCTTCCAGCTACTCAATTACTTCATCATTTCCTCCCGCCCCTTGGATGTGCTGGCCAACCTGGACATTTTACGACCAGAGGCGGACGACATTTCCACAAAGGAGGAGGAGCCGCCGCAGATGCTGGAAATCTTGGTGCATCGCGACGGCTACGCCATTCAGAAGCGCAACGTGGGGCTGGCCGAGCTGGACCGGCAGTTGACGCGGCTGGGCGGCAGCAGCAGGAACGTGTCGGTCGTGATCAAGTGCACGGGCAACTCGCCGCACGCCGGATTGGTGAACGTCCTCGACGTCTGCGCCAAGGTCGGCCTCACCAAGCTCGCGGTTTTCAGCATGTAGGTCAGCGGCCGCAGCCTGGAGTATCAGCATGAGCGAAAACGAACCAAATCCGAACGTGAACACCGAGCTGCCACCCCCGGACAGCATGCGCACGATGAGCGACCTCTTGGGGCTCATGACCTTTCGCGAATACGTCGACAAGGTCCGCGCGGGATTGAAGGAGCCCAAGGATTCTGGCGAGTACAAATACGCGAGGAATCAGTTGCTGCGCGTGTGGGCCCCCGTTGCGGGCACTGTGCTGCCCTTGATCATGGTCTTGGCTGTGGCGCTGGCCCCGGAGCCCAGCGCGCCGCCCGTCACGGCCTTCACGGTTACCATGCTCGATACCAAGGAGCTCGAGGAGGAGATTGAGGAAATTATTATCGAGCCCCTCCCAGAGGAGAAGATTGAGGAGATCGAACCGCCGCCGCTGCAGGAGCTCAAACCCGTAGACATCCAGAACATGACGGATGACCAGCTGCTCAGCGGGGCCGTCGGCCCCTCGGTGGGTCCAGGGTCGGGGACGGGCGC
>JAQCIA010000100.1 GCA_027620105.1 Verrucomicrobiota bacterium
GAGCAGGCGGAACGGATCGCGACCCGCCGCGCGAAAGAAGCGCAGCATGGGTTGTCGCCATTCGTGCTGCAACGCCGTCCCCCGGGCAGTCCGGATAGCATTCCCGCCGCGCTGCGTTTGCGTTTGGATGTGGATTTGCTGGCTGGCTGGGCCGCGGATGCACTCGTGGTTACCGGCCAGGTGCTGTATCAGGAGCACAAGCGCCGGCTCGACAAAGTTTCACCCAGTCTGCCGCTGAGTTTCGATGATCACGACGTCGACGTGCTCTATGTGCTGGAAGATTTCGCGGGCACGGACGGGAGTCCCGGGAGTCTGACGCTGACGCGTGAGCGCTTTCTCGCACTGCTGCACGCCTGCGCCCCGGGTGAGCTGGCCCAGCTGAGCGGTGGGCCGTCCCTGCCGGTGCAGGCCGAACCGCAATTGTCTGTGCTGGCCGTCTCCCTGCTTCCGGGGACCGGGACGCTGAAGGTCGTGCATCGTCTCGATGAGCCGGTGATGGCGTATTTGCCGGGGCGGCGACACGTGTGGGCCTTACTTGGAAACCGCCTGGTGCCTCTCGAAGCAATGCTTCCTGATGAACTGTGTGATGTGTATGGCGACGGTACGACGATGATTCCCCGCGAGCGCGTGATGCCCTTTCTGCGTAGGGTTTTGCCGCTTTGTGAGAAGCGCCATCTGGTGGAGTCCTCCGTACGCGAGACCGATTTCCAGTTTGAAGAAGGGCAGCCCACGTTTGTGCTGGAACTGGACGGGACACCGGAGCTGATGATGGTTCGGCTCTGGGCGGACTACGGCGGTGGACGTGTGCGCGCGACAGAGGGTGATGCTCAGGTCGAAATGACCTATCCGTTACCCGGCAAGCCCACGACGTTCGTCACGCGCAATGCGACCGCCGAAACCGCTGCCGTTGATTGGCTGACGGCGCACGATGCTGTGCAACCCGAAGGGAAGGGATTTCAGGCGATTCGTGGCGTGGATCAGGTGCTGAGTGTTCTGTCGGAAGTTGTGCCTGCCGCTCAGGCGCGCGGGTGGCGTGTGCATACGCTGGGAGCGATGGAGCACCTGGCCGATGGCGCCGACTGGGTGCGCCCGTCGGTCTCCATCGCCGCCGCGGGTGACGCGGGCTGGTTCGATGCATCCGTGGTTTATGCTGATGCGGCCGGAGCACCGATTGCACCTTCTAACGTGGACGCAGCCGTGGATGCCGGGCGTAGCTCACTGGAACTTGATGGACGCCTGCTGTTGGCCAATCGGGCCTTGTTGCGCGCATTGCGCATGGCTTGCCTGGAGTGCATGGACACGGAAGAGGATGTCCTGCATGGGCGGATCAGTGAAGTCCATGCGGGATACTTTTCCAGCATTCTGGCGATGCACCCCGGCATTGCGGTGACGGCGGACGCGGCATGGCATGCACAAGTGCGGCGGCAGACGGAGAAGACGGATCTGGAGGATGTGATGCTGCCTCCAGCGCTTGGCCAGGTGTTGCGTCCTTATCAGCGGGTGGGCGTGAACTGGCTGCGGTATCTGGAACGTGGCGGTTTCTGCGGCATCCTCGCGGACGAGATGGGGCTGGGGAAAACGATTCAGGCACTGGCTTGGTTGCAGTTGGAGCGGCTCTCACCCTCGGCGCGGGGGCTGCCGTCGCTGGTGGTCTGCCCGACGAGCCTGGTCTACAACTGGGCGCGCGAATCGGCGCGCTTCACGCCAGATTTGCGCGTGCGCCTGGTGACCGGGTCCGACCGGCATCACCGCTGGGATGCGCTCTCCGAACACGATCTGATCATCACGTCCTACGCGCTGCTGCGCCGCGACATTGGCCGCTACGAGGATCAGCAGTTTGCGGTGGCGGTGTTGGACGAGGCCCAGCACATCAAAAATCGTTCCACACAGAATGCGCAGGCAGCGCGGCAACTCAAAGCGGTGCACCGGTTGGTGTTGACGGGCACGCCGATGGAGAATGCGGTGAGCGATCTGTGGTCCATCATGGATTACCTGATGCCCGGGTACCTTGGTGCGCATGCGTTGTTCCGAGAATCCTTTGAGCGGCCAATCAGCGTGGGCGGGAAGGCGGCAGAGGACGCGATCCAGCGGCTACGCTGCAAGATTCAGCCCTTCATGATGCGCCGGCTCAAGAGCATGGTGGCGGCCGATCTGCCGCCGCGTCTCACGCGCGTCGCGTCCTGCGTGATGGGGCCACGGCAGGCGGCGCTTTATCGGGAACTGGTGGCCGAGTCGCGGGGGCGGCTGGCGGCACTGGTGACGGAAAAAGGATTTAACGCCTCGCGCATGACGGTGCTCAAAACGCTTCTGCGCCTGCGCCAGCTATGCTGCCATCCGTCCCTGCTTCGTCGGGCGGAGGATGAGGACGTGCCCTCGGCCAAGCTGGAGTTATTCTTTGAGTTGCTCGACGAGGCCATGGATGGGGGGCAGCGCGTGCTGGTCTTCAGTCAGTTTGTGGAGATGTTGCGCATTTTGCGGCGGGAATTGGATGCGCGAGGGTTGCGCTATGCGTATCTGGATGGGGCCACGCGTAATCGCCAGGCGGAGGTCGATCGGTTTCAGAACGATGTGTCCTGCCCGATCTTTCTGATCAGCCTCAAGGCCGGCGGCACGGGGCTGAATTTA
Organism: Verrucomicrobiota bacterium; assembly: GCA_027620105.1. Lineage (GTDB taxonomy): Bacteria > Verrucomicrobiota > Kiritimatiellia > UBA8416 > JAIOPI01 > JAIOPI01. Next base: position 2,626 of record JAQCIA010000100.1, read on the forward strand.
ACGGGCGCCAGCGTGGTGATGCATTTCGATCCCTGGTGGAATCCGGCCGTGGAGGATCAGGCCACGGATCGGGCGCACCGGATCGGGCAGACGCGCAGCGTGTACAGCATCAAGCTGGTTACGGCGGGGGACGGTGGAAGAGCAGGTGCTGGAGTTGCAGGAGCGTAAGCGCCTGGTGATCGATGCCGCGGTTGGTGGGGCAACGGATCCGTTGAAGTCCCTGTCCTGGGAAGATGTGCAGCAGCTGCTGAAATTGTAGGGATCCGCATTGTCCCCGCTTACAACGTGAAGCGGTTGGGGTTCATCCTTGCCCGCCGCTGCAGCCATTGCGCTTCGGGAACCGCGCGGAGGAGTTCCTGGGCATGCTGCGCGGCCAGCGCACCGGATGGCGGCGGATGTGGCACGGGCGCGTTTTGGGCCGTGATCGCGGGGAAATTCAGTGTCCGCGTTTCAGTCGGTGCTGAGTGCGCGTCGGATTTTTTGGCGTGTGGCTTCATCGGCGTATCGGTCGAGCAACTGGTTAAATTCTACGCTCTTCGTGTCGATTCGGCAACCGCGCACCAATCCGAGCACATCCAGAATGTCGCGCCCGTCGCGTGCGCGCGCGGCACTGCGGAGAGCATGTAATTTCAAGGCGATCAAATCCAGCGGATCCGGTACCGCCAGTTGGGTGCCCCCCACGTCGCGGTCCTGATGTCTGGCGTGCATGGTGGCGAAGGTGGCGTCGTCCACGAGCATGAGATCGACGGGAAATCGCTCCGCGCCATCGGATGATCGAAATTGACAAAATGCATTGCTGGTGTGCACGCATGCATAGCCACGTGACTCCCAAAATGTGCGCCAGGCGGCGAGTGTAGTTTCCGGAATGAGGAAGTCGGCATCTAGCGTGGTGCGCTGGTATCCGTAAGCATTTACGGCGTGCCCGCCGACAATCACGAAGGGCAGGCCGGCCGATCGGGCATCTTCGGAGAATTTCGCAAAAAAACTGTCTGGCATAAGATGAGCCCGGTGTAAGGCGAATTGTGCTTATTTACGTACGGCACATCGTTTTAGATTCCGGAACGGCATTGGCCAGCCTGACGTCAGCCCCGCCGAACCGGCTGTGGCAAGGTATTTCCGATGCTTCACACTAGCGTGTGCTGGTGTGCCCGGCAATCTTACAGGTGGCGAGCTGTCGCAGCCTGATTCAGTTATGCCTGCGGTGGCGTGGGGGGGCGGTGCTGGTCGTCGAGGTCGAGGTAGGTGTAGAGGGTCAGGTCTTTTTCGTAGTCGTCCAGCAGGCGCATGCCTTCGCTGGGCTTGAGGACATCGGCCTTGATGGCGGCGTCCGTCTGGGCCTTCATGCGTCGGGCCAGTTCATTCACATCCCACTGGGTCAGGGAGAGCACCTGGCCAACCGTGCTGCCGGGCAAGACTTCTTCCACGTAATAGCCGCGGTCTTCGTCGGTATCGAGGTAGACATGCATCTCGTTTACACGGCCGAAGAGGTTGTGGAGATCGCCCATGATGTCCTGGTAAGCGCCGGCCAGGAAGAAGCCCATGTAGTAGGGAACTCCCGGCTTCCAGCGGTGGAGGGGCAGCGTTTCCTTGACGTCCTGCAGGTCCACGAATTTGGCGACCTTGCCATCGGAGTCGCAGGTGATGTCCACCAGCGTGGCATTGCGGTCGGGTTGTTCATTCAGGCGGTGGATGGGCATGACCGGAAACAGCTGGCCAAGGGCCCAGTGGTCGAGGAGTGACTGGAACACGGAGAAATTGCAGAGCAGCTGGTCGCCCAGCGCGATTTCGAGTTCCTTGACTTCCTCGGGCACATAGCGCAGGCCGCGAAACATATCCACCATGGATTCGGAGATCTGCCAGTAGATGGTTTCGATGCGGGCCTTGGCGCGCAGATCCAGCAGCCCGAGATCAAACATGGTCTGGGCGCGTTCGCGAATATCCTGCGCGTCGTGGAGATTTTCGAGCCGGTGTTTGCGGGTCAGGTCGTTGCGGATTGCCAGAAGTTCGCTGACCAGGGGGGGGTCATCCGGTGTGGCGATGATGGCCGCCTGGCGGCTGTTCTTTTCGATGGAGCCAAAGGCTTCCACGATCAGCACCGAATGGTGGGCGACGATGGCACGGCCGCTTTCGCTGACGATGTTGGGGTGCGGGACGGCTTCGGAATCGCAGACTTCCATGATGCTGTACACGATGTCGCGCGCGTACTCGTTCAGCGTGTAGTTCGTGGAGCTGTCGAAGGTTGTGCGCGAACCGTCGTAGTCCACGCCCAGGCCGCCGCCCACGTCGAGATAGCCCAGCGCATGTCCCATCTTGAACAGCTTGGCGTAGAACCGTGACGCCTCGCGCACGGCGCGCTTGATGGTGCGGATGTCCGGCACTTGGGAGCCCACGTGAAAATGTACGAGCTTCAAGGCATCGGCGAGCCCGGCGGCGTGCAGCATGTCGCTGGCCTCCACGAGGTCTGCCGTGGAGAGTCCGAATTTCGCGTTCTCTCCGCCACTGGTGGCCCACTTGCCGGCGCCCTTGGAGAGCAGGCGCACGCGCAGGCCGATCATGGGTTCCACGCCGCTATCCTTGAAGACGCGCAGGGTGTGGGCGAGTTCCTCGAGTTTCTCGACCACCATGATGATCTTCTTGCCCAGCTTGCGGCCCAACAGGGCGTTGCGGATGAAGCTGGTGTCCTTGTAGCCGTTGCAGATCACGAGGCTTTCGGGATCGGTGTGTAGCGAGAGTGCGGCCAGCAGCTCCGGTTTGCTGCCGGCTTCGAGTCCGAAGTGCCAGGGCTTGCCGGCGTCGAGAATTTCCTCCACCACCTCGCGCAGCTGGTTCACCTTGATGGGGAAGACGCCGCGGTAAACGCCGCCGTAGTTCATTTCCGCGATGGCATCGATGAACGCCAGGTTGATGGTCTGCACGCGGTCGCGGAGCAGGTCGTGGAAGCGGACCACGAGGGGCAAGTGCAGGCGCCGCTCGTGGGCCTCCTTGACGATTTCCATGAGGTCGATCTGCTCGCCGTTGCGCTTCGGGTGCACGAGCAGATGGCCATCCGTGCTAATCCCGAAATAGCCGCTGCCCCAGCGGTCAACGTTATAGAGGGCGAGGGCATCCTCGCTGGCGAAGTTCGACATGCTTCTGCTCAACCTTGATCGTCGTGATTGTTCGTTTCCGCCGGGCCGTGCTTGTGAGCGTGCATTTCATCGCAGCCTTGCGCGCGCGGTGCAAGTTCTTTCTGGCCGCGGCGCGTCAGGGGGCCGTGGTGGAGCCGATCCTGCGCACGCCGGCGTGAGGCGCGTATCGTATCTGGCAACTGCGCAGGCGGGGCGCCGGTGGGGTTACCGGGGAGGTAGGAGCAGATGGAGTTGCATCGCGGCACCGAAGAGCATGGCCGGGAGCAGCCCACCGCGCGCGAACAGCAGGCCGCCGGCAAGGGTGCCGGCGGCGGTGCTGGTGAGGACCAAGGCGTGGTGGTCGAGAACCTGATAGTGCGCAAGGTGCAGGTTGGCCGCCCAGGTGCGCGCGGCCACCGCCACCAGGATGCCGAGCCACCAACGGCCGGTGAGGCGGGCGGCCAGAGCGACGGGGGCAGCTTGCAGGCACAGGATTTCGAAACCGGCGGACCACAGCAGCTTGGCGGCGATGCCGGCGGCGGTTGTGGGATAGGCCAGCGCGAGCAAGGGGCCGGGACCGGCCTCAACGATGGCAGCGCGCATCAGCGGATCCAGCCATAGCCAGTGCAGCGGCAGCAGGGCGAGGGCGAGCAGGCAGGCGACGATAAACGCGGCGTGCTGGCGCGGCGGGGGTGGGAAGGCGCCGCTGAGTCCGCCGGTGCCACCCCAGGCTGTGACCACGCCGGCGGTCAGCAGCATGAGGGTGAAGGTGGTGGATATATAGAGGAGCAGCGGCACCTGGCCCGCGATGAGGCGCGGCGTGGAGAGCAAGGTGACGAGCGTGGCGATGGGCAGCGCCTGGCGAAGGTTGGCATATGCAAGAAAAGTGCGCATGCGTGGTGCGGGGGTGCTTTCAGCACGAACTTTAAATGGGCTGGGGGCGGAGCGCAATGTGTGTTGGCGTGCGGTCCGGAAATGGGGTGGCACGTTTAGCGTTGGCAATATTGCGTGGGGAGGGGGCGGGCGGTGGAGACCCAGACGCGTTCGCAACGGGTTTCGTAGTGTGCGCTTTGCCAGAAGGAGTAGGCGCCGGTGTAGGGACTGGTGGTGGCCACCCAGCGGCCGGGAACCCAGACACGGTGGTTGCGGGTGGTCCAGTAGCCGGTTGAGGCGTGGGCGTTGGCGGATTGGGTGTGGCCGCAGCCGTCGTCATGTCCGTGGCTGCAACCGGTCGCCGGCGGCGTGCAGGTGTAGTCGGAGGAGTAGCTGGGGATTCTGCGCCCATGGCCGCCCGCGAGGGCGGTGGCGGCGCCGAGTCCCACGAGCATGAGGGTCAGGCAGGTTGGCTTGTGCATGTGCGGCTTC
>JAQCIA010000101.1 GCA_027620105.1 Verrucomicrobiota bacterium
CCTGCCGATCTGCCGCGGTTCCGGGAACTGCTTGGCGATGGCAGTCGGATCGGCGTGCGCTTCGCATATGCTGAACAGCCGGAGCCCAAGGGAATCGCGCAGGCGTTTGTCATCGGTGCGCCGTTCATCGGCGACGCGTCCGTCTGCCTCGTGCTGGGCGACAACCTGTTCTACGGCAGCATGGCGTTTCTGCGCAATGCGCTGAAGCGTCGCGAGGGGGCTACGGTATTCGGCTATGCGGTGCACGATCCCGAGCGCTACGGCGTGGTGGAGTTCGATCCGCAGGGGCGCGTCCTCAGTATTGAAGAGAAGCCCAAGCAGCCCCGGAGCAAGTACGCCGTGCCGGGGCTGTATTGCTACGACAATCGCGTCGTGGAGATTTCGCGCAACCTGGCGCCATCGCCCCGCGGCGAACTGGAAATCACGGACGTGAACCGGGTGTATCTGGCAGAAAAGCAGTTGCATGTGGAATTGCTGGGACGCGGCATGGCGTGGCTGGACACGGGCACGCCGCAGAGCCTGCTGGAAGCCAGCAACTTTGTGGCGAGCATCGAGAATCGCCAGGGCCTGAAAATCGGCTGCATCGAGGAAGTGGCCTATCGCATGGGCTTCATCGATGCGCGCCAGCTGCTGGCGAACGCGGCCATGTTCAAAGGCAACGCCTACGGGCAGTACCTGAAAACCGTCGCCGAAGAACCGCCGCCTCAGCGCGCGCAGTAAGTTGTCCGGGCGTCAGTTCGTGGACTGCATGAGGCCCACCACCGTGGCTCCGCCGGAAAGTGGCCGACGCTGTTGCCCCAACGGCACAAGCAGGTTCAGCCGGGCCTTTTGGGGACATCGAAAAAGTCGACGAGGCCGGTTTCCAGCGAGTACTCGGCGCCAACCACGAGCAGGCCGTCGTTCTGGATCAAGTGCTCAAGAATTTCGGAGCCGTGCCGTAGATGATCCACGGACGCGCGAATATTCGCCCGCACGGCCAGGTGGATCAAGGTGTCTGGCGCATGTGCGGTCCCCGACTCCAGCAGACTTTCCACGGATGGCCGGATCCGATCGATAATGGAGTGAATGTTACGCGGCTTGTCCACTGTCGGATTACCCAATTCCTCTAGGGTTGCCACGATAGCGCCGCAGCTCGAGTGTCCCAGGACCACCACGAGCCGGGTGCCGAAGCGATCCGCGGCAAATTCGACACTGCCGACCTGCGATGGGGCCACGATGTTGCCAGCCACCCGGATGACAAACAGGTCCCCAAGGCCTTGATCAAACACGATTTCCGCGGGCACGCGTGAATCAGAGCAGCCCAAGATAATGGCAAAGGGCTCCTGGCCCGATGCCAGCTCGCTGCGCCGGGACTTGGATGCCAGCGCTTCCCGGCCTGACGCTTCTGACACAAAACGGCGGTTTCCCGCGCGGAGGCGTTCGAACGCTTCTTGTGCTGATATCATCCGTGTTTGCTCCCGGTCTGTTACGGTCTCCTGACGTGGCGCTGCGTCGCCACGCGCATCCCTGTCCCCGCACCTTCGCATAGCCGTCCGCAATCGGTCAACGGTTGCGCCAATTGCCTGATCTTTAACACCCTGTCAAAGCGTCTGTCAAAGCGTCGCGTTAGCCGGTCGTGCGCGCCACTTGAAAAACGCTAGGCTTTGTGGCATTATTCACTCGCAAATTTCCGGTGAGTGCTGATTTGGTCTATACGCCTCCATGATCGGAGACCCCATTTCCACGCCAGCGAAGTTTGAAGCAGGAGTGCGCCATGCCGACGAAAAAGACGACAAAAACAGGAAAGACCGCCACAACCGCAACTTCGCGTGCCAAGAACAGTGCCAGCCGTAGCGTTGCCACCAAGACAGCGCGCAGCAAGACGCCGGCCACGAAGCGGGCAACAAAGCCGGCTGCTGTTCCCGCGCCGAGCGCCGCGGTGAAGGCTGCCGGCACGCAAATCACGGTAGCCACGGTTGCGCCTTCAAAACCAGCGGTGACGGGTGAAAAGCGCTTTCAGATGATTCAGCTCGAGGCCTATTTGATCGCTGAGAAGGATGGTTTCCGCAGCGATCCACACGGCTACTGGGTGGCTGCCGAGCAGCGGGTCGCGGCCATGCTCAAGGGCTGATCAGGCGCGCGCGCCATGCGGCGGACGGGGTGACCGTTCGCCGCGCCGCGCCTTTCACACCGTCGTTCCGGACCGGTTTAATCTGCAACTGATACGCGCGAGCCTGCGGTGTGCCCCGCGAGGCTGTGCTCACTCGGGCGCGCCGTGCCAGTAGGACTGCCAGCCGAAATAGTTGCGGAAGGCGTCGTCGAGGCTGCGGCAGATCTGTGACGGGTTCATGGCCACATGGTGCTCGAACCCCTGCTCGCAGATGTAGTGCAGCAGTTTTTGCAGCTTCGGTATGCGCGCCACGCCGTATCCGCCGAACGTATTGACGACCTGCGGTTGCATCTGTCCTTCGCCGAAGTAGGCGCGGATGCGGCCGTTGGCATCGTCGGTGGCGACGCGCGCGTAGGTGAAGGCGCCGGGTTTCATGCGCCCGACGACCGTGCCGTAGGTGTTTTCCTTGCCCACGGTGCCGGCGATGATTTCCTGATAGTCCATCTTGAAGTCGACGAATACATCCTTCGGCAGGTTGGCGCAGTGGAACATCATGCAGAGGTCCGGATCGTCGCCGTAGTTGTTGTTCCAGTCCAGCAGGGCGGAGGGGCGTCCACTGGAGAGGCGCATGGCGAGCATGCCCACGGTGCCGGCGATATCCACCTCGCAGGCGCTGGGGAGCAGCGCGTTACTCAGCATGCTCATGATCGTGCAGGGCACCACGCCAAAGAATTCTTCCATGGCGGTCCAGCATTGGATCGCAGTGGCGTTGAGGTCGTTGTCCGCCATCCACTTGTCCACGACTGTGCCCAGTTTGGCCATGCGGATCAGGGACACCTCGGGAATGCCTTCCGTGGGGACATAACGCCGGATGGATTCGAGTTTCTTCTGGACGGTCTTGTCGGAATCCGTGAGGCGGTTCGCCCAGCCGAAGAGTTCGTAGAGGTCGAGGGTCAGGACCGAAATGCCGGATCCTTCGAGCAGCTTTTCGCTGTAGCGCACGGTGTTGAAGGCCACCGGGCGGGCGCCGATGGCGCCGAGGCGGGCGCCGCGCAGGCCGCGCACAATGCGGCATGTGCCACCGAAATCGCGCAAGTCCTGCCGGAATGATTTGCTGGTGGGGTCGACCGTGTGCAGCGAGGTGACCGAGTACTTGATGCCGTACTGGGAGAGGTTGTTGCAGACGGACATCTTGCCGCAGAAGCTGTCGCGGCGGTCCTTGATGGTCATCTTTTCCGGATCGTCGGCGAAGGCGTGAACCAGCACCGGGACGTTCAGACCGGCGAGTTTGAGCGTGTCGGCAACGCCGCGTTCGTCGCCGAAGTTCGGCAGCGTCACCAGGATGCCATCGATTTTTTCGCGGTGCTTCTTGAACAGCTCCGCGCAGGCCTTGGCATCGCTCCAGCTTTCGACCGAACCGTATTTCGTGTCGTCGACGCTGAGGCTGATGACATCAAAGCCTTCGTCGGCGAGCACCTTCAGGATAATTTCGCGACCGGTCTGGCAGAGGTGGCCGGGAAAAAAACCACGGTTGCCGACGATCAAGCCCAAGGTTGTGCGTTTTGCGCTCATATTCTGCTTCTCCTGATTGCGAGTGCGTGGCGCCTCGCGATTCCAATAACCTCTTTAAGGGGCGGATCATAACGCCGGTTTGCGATCGGTGACAACGGATTAGTGCGGCGGCGCTTGAGCCGGAGCAGGGCCGCAGGCAGGCATTTTGGACGACGCCGCGTGTGGCGCAAGAAGGAGATGCCGGGGATGCATGGAAACCGCGAATTGGGCAGATGACGCCGGCGGAGTTGCCTGAGAGTCTGGCCCAGCGGCCTTGTGTGATCGGTCAGAAGTTCAATTCTGACCCGTGAGGGCAAGGCGATGATCGAGCATGCGCGCGTCGTCGAACAGAAAATGCCCAATGAACGGCTGGCCTTCCAGCAGGAGCGGCAGCCAGTGGATGTCGTCAGCCCACATGCGTGGGTAGGGGATGGCGTCCACGGCGAACCAGATGGGCATGGCTTCATCGGTTTCGCGCAACGCGCCCGTGTAATCGGTCGCACGGTAGACGGTTACGTGCAAGGCCAGCCCGTCCACAAACTGGAAGAATAGCTCACCGCCGGGTTCGACGCCGGTGGGGGTGACGCCAACTTCCTCCTCCGTTTCGCGAATCGCGCCCGCGAGGGCGGTTTCCCCCGGTTCAATCCGCCCGCCGGGCCCGTTGATGTTGCCGGCGCCCAGGCCCCGCTTCTTGTGGATCAGCAGGATCTGCCCGTCGCGAATGATGAACAGCAGCGTGGCGCGCTGTTCGGGCACCCATTCGGTCCAGGCGATGTCGTCGATGGTTTGCATGTGATGATTCGGTTGCCGGTGATGGGCGACCCGTCCCGGGGTCACCTTGACGCCCCAAGCTGCCTCGCGTACGATACCCAGTTCGCAGGAAGGGTGACAATCATGACGTTTGGCGCGGGCAAAATCTGGATGGACGGGAAGCTGGTTGACTGGCAGGACGCAACGATCAGCGTGATGAGCCATGTCGTGCACTACGGATCTGCGGTGTTCGAGGGGATCCGTTGTTACGAGACGCCGAACGGTCCAGCCATCTTCCGGCTGGGGGATCATGTGCGGCGGCTGTATGACTCGGCCAAGATTTACCGGATGCCGATTCCCTTCACGCCGGAGCAGTTTTCGCAAGCGATCGTGGAAACGGTGAAGGTAAACAATCTCAAATCCTGCTACATCCGCCCGCTCGTCTATCGCGGGTACGCCAAGCTCGGCGTGAATCCGCTCGATTGCCCCGTGAACAGCACCATTGCCGTCTGGTCCTGGGGGAAATATCTGGGCGAGGAGGCCATGGAAAAAGGGGTGTCCGTGCGCGTGTCGTCCTGGCACCGTCCGGCGCCGAAGACGTTTCCGGCGCTGGCCAAGGCGAGCGGCAATTATCTGAATTCACAGCTGATCCGCATGGAAGCGATGGTCGACGGGTATGAAGAGGGCATCGCGCTTGATCACTACGGCTTCGTGTCGGAAGGTTCGGGCGAGAATATTTTCATCGTGCGGAACGGGGTGATCTATACGCCCCCCTCCAGCAATTCCATTCTGCCGGGAATCACCCGGCACTGCGTGTTTCAACTGGCGCGGGAGGCGGGGATCCGCATCCATCAGCAGGTGATTCCGAGGGAAGCGTTGTACATCGCCGACGAGGTGTTCTTCTCCGGTACAGCCGCGGAGATCACGCCGGTGAGAAAGATTGACCACATCGAAATCGGCACCGGTCGGCGCGGACCGGTAACGGAAAAGATCCAGTCCGAATTCTTTAAGATTGTGAATGGCGCGGTGCCGGACCGGCACAAGTGGTTCACGATGGTGACGTGAGCCGCCGCGCGACGGGATGGATGGCTCCGCGCTGTCTCCGGCGGCAACCTTCAGGGGAGGGCATGCAGCGCAAGATTACAACGGCGGTGCTGTCCATGGTGGCCGGACTCTGGCTGGCGAGTGCCGCGGATCTGCGGGGGGAAGACGCGATGCAGTCCGACATCTACGCCATTGCGGTGCAGACGATTGACGGCGAGTCGACGACCCTCGCGTCTTACAAGGGCAAGGTGTTGCTGATCGTCAACACCGCCAGCAAATGCGGTTTTACCGGCCAGTATGCCGGGCTGCAGGAATTGTATGCGTCGCAGAAAGACGCGGGGCTGATCGTGCTTGGGTTCCCGTCCAACGATTTCATGGGGCAGGAGCCGGGCGCGAACGAAGCGATCAAGCAATTCTGCGCGTTGAAGTACAACGTGTCGTTTCCGATGTTTGCCAAGATCGCGGTGAAGGGCGGCGACCAGCACCCGCTCTATCGCTATCTGACGAGCCCGGAGACGAATCCACAATTCGCCAACGCGATCGGGTGGAACTTCAACAAGTACCTCGTGGGGCGTGACGGCAAGGTGCTCGGCTATTTCGGGAGCCGCACGGCCCCCGGCAGCGAGGAACTTGTCAGCGCGGTCACGAATGCGCTGGCGTTACCGCAGTAGCGGTTTCCATCACCATTGATCCTTGCGTGCTCGCAACGCGGCAAAAGCCGCGAGACTCTCGGCGCGCAGAAACAGGTTGGTGCGCATCTCCTCGGCAAGGGTTGAGGGGACCGTGGGTGCCCCCCGTTCGCGACAGGCGCGCGCTTGATCCAGGCGTTCCGCGATTGCGGCGTTCTTCGGTTCCTCATGCTGAGCAAATTCCAGGTTGTCGATGGTATATTCATGCCCGCAGTAGATGCGGGTCGCCGGCGGCAGCGCGCGCAGCTTTTGCAGGGACTGCCAGAGGGTTGCGGCGTTCGACTGGATGATGCGCCCGCAGCCCGCGCCGAAGAGCGTGTCGCCGCAGAACAGCGCGGCCTGCGCGGCGCTGTAATACGAAAGATGCACCGCCAGATGGCCGGGCGTGGCCAGCGCCAGCAATTCGCCGCCCGGCACGGCGATGCGCTCCCCGTCGCGCATTTCGCGATCGAGTCCCGGAATGCCGGATCCGGCGGGGCCGACGACGCTGCATCCGGTCTGCGCGCGCAGGGGGGCGGCCCCCATGATGTGATCGCCGTGGGCGTGGGTCAGTAGGATCGTCTGCAGCCGCAGGCTGCGGCGCCGCAACAGCGCTTCCACCGGTGCGGGCGTGCCGGGATCCACGACCGCGGCGTCACCGTTCGCGATGAGCGCGTAGATGTAGTTGTCGTCGAGGGCGGGTAAGGGTTCGATTTCCATGAGCGGGAAGTATGCGGTAAGGTTGCCTGATTCCAGACAGCAGATTAATCCAACAGCGCAGTTCGAGGGGAGCGCAAATGCAAACCGTATTCAGTCACATCGTCTAGAAACGGCTTTCGCAAGAGAACGAAAACGTCGCGACTGAAGCCCTCGTCTTCATTCTGCGTTCACGGCTCGCCGCCACAAAAGGCATGATAAAGCTGCTACGCGGAATCGACCGA
>JAQCIA010000102.1 GCA_027620105.1 Verrucomicrobiota bacterium
GGGGAGCATCCGCCCCCCCCCCCCGCCGCGAGCGGGCACGCTTGGCGCGCGAGACTGGCAAGGGGGAATGGATGCGACGCCACAGCCGGTTAAATTATGGATGTGGACCTGCCCCGCGGGCATCACGGCACCGCAAGACTGTCGCCTCACCTGCAACCCCCGGTGACCGTACCGGTGGCGGAGCTCTTCTTGCAGTAGTTGTCGAAACAGAACGCAACCGCGGGACAGCGCACAACGGTGTGTGCGTTGCCCGAGCCCCTTCGGGCGCTACCGCCACCATGCACGAGGCATTATGATCCGCGCCTTGATTCTCGATCTGGATGGCACCGTGTATCGCGGTAAAGATGAAGTGCCCGGCGCATCGGATTTTCTGCGAACCATGCGCGCGGCAGGCCTGCGCTGCCTGTTTGTGACGAACCGCGCCAATCGGCCGCTGTCTGTGGTGTGCGAGCACATCCGCTCCTACGGCATTCCCTGCGAACCGCAGGATGTGCTCACCACCGCTCAGGCGGCAGCGGAGTACGTGGGGCAGCGACGCACGTATCTGATCGGCGAGGAGGGTATTCGCGAGGAGTTTGCCCGGCGCGCCATTCCTCTGGACGACGTGTCGCCAGAGTGCGTGGTGATCAGTTTTGACCGCGAATTCGACTATGCAAAACTATTGCACGCGGCGACGCTGATCCGCGCGGGTGCGGAGTTTATCGTCACGAACCCGGACGCCTGGCTGGTGCAGGAAGGCCGCGTGTATCCAGGGACGGGCGCGCTGGCGGCGGCTGTCGAAGTCGGTTGCGGGATGGAGCCGGTTATCATCGGCAAGCCCGAACGGCGTCTGTTTGATCAAGCCGTGAGGATCCTGGGGCTCCCGCCCGAGCAGGTGCTGGCCATCGGAGACAATCTGGCGACCGACGTTCCGGCAGCCTTGCGCGCGGGATTACCCGCAGCCCTGCTCTTAACCGGCGTTTCGACCCGCGCGGATCTGGCGCACAGCACGGTCCACCCCACCTGGGTCGCAGATTCCTATGCGGAGCTGGCGGAGTTGATCGAGCAAGAGAACGCGCGGGGAGCGCGCACATTCTTTTTGCCAGTTGCGCCAAGCCGCACGAATCCCCCACCGCCAGCGTCAGCCGAAGACTGGATTCGCACGCTGGGCTTGCAGCGCCACCCCGAAGGCGGCTACTTCCGCGAGACCTATCGCGCAAAGGAGGAAATCGAATCCGCCGCTTTGCCGCCACGCTTCACGGGCCGCCGCGCCCATTCCACGGCCATCCTGTATCTGCTCGCCGGGCATGACTTTTCGGCGTTTCATCGCGTCCGCTCTGACGAGCTTTGGCACTATCATGCGGGCGCGGGGCTGCGCCTGCATGTGCTTTCGCCGGACGGGGTATACACGGAAATTGGACTGGGCACGGGGCCGCACCAGAGCCCGCAGGTCGCCATTCCTGCGGGCCATTGGTTTGCAGCGGAACCGGCGGATCCTGCGGGTTACGTCCTGGCTGGGTGCACGGTCGCGCCGGGATTTGCGTTCGCTGATTTCGAACTGGCCCGCCGCGCGGAACTGCATCAACGCTATCCCGCGCATTTTGCCCTGATTGATCGATTGACGCGGTAAATCAGGTTGTGTCCGGTTCCAGGAATGGGTCAAGAGGTTGCGTGCATGAGAAACGCTCAGTCAGAACCAGCTCCCGATATCCACGACGTGACGATTGCTGACGTGGCCTACCGCGGCGCGGGCGTGGCGCGGCTGGACGGGTGGGTCGTCTTCGTACCCGGAGCGCTTGCCGGCGAACGCGTGCGGGTACGGATCGCGCGCCGGCGCAAACAGTATGGCGAAGGCACCATCGTGGACATTCTCGATCCGTCGCCCTTACGCGTGGTCCCGGTCTGTCCGTTGGCGGGCGTCTGCCCGGGCTGCACCTATCAGGCGGTGGACTACGCCGAAGAGGTTCGGCTGAAGCAATCACAACTTGCGCATTTCCTGACACGCGCGGCGGGCGTGCCAGCGGAAAGCATTCTCCCGCCGCTCGCTTCGCCACAAGCCTTGCACTACCGCAACAAGCTTGTCCTGCATGGCGACCTTGTCGCCGGGAATCCCGTGCTCGGCTATTTTTCCGCTGACAACACGACCCTGCTCGATGTGCCGAGCTGTCCCCTCGCCCACCCGGCCATCAACGCGCGACTCGCCGAACTCCGTGCCGATGTGGCGTTCATGGGCTCCGTGCGACCGCGTATGTCGTTGACGATTCGCCACACGGCGCACGATGGCGTGCGCCACTGGGTTGATCGCCCGCCACCCGACGCGCCCTGGCTGCAGGAAGAAACACCGCTCGGGGATCTGGCGGTTCCGCAGCATAGCTTCTTCCAGGTAAACCCTGGCGCCGCGGCGTTGCTCGTTCAACATGCGCAGGCTTGGATCCGCGACCTGGCGCCGCGGAATGTGATCGACCTGTATTGCGGGGTGGGCGTCTTTGCGCTGGCTGCGGCCCAGGCGGGCGTGTCCGCAACGGTGGGCGTCGATCGTGATGCCATCGCCATCGCCGCCGCCCGTCGGAACGCAGTCGCACTTGGCGTCTCGGCCACCTTTGTGTGCGGAGCCGCCGAGGCGGATGTCCGCGCCGTTCTGTCCCATGCGGAACCGCAGGGTACGTTACTGATTGTGGACCCCCCGCGCACCGGATTGACCCGGCCGTTGATTGCCGATGTCGCCCGATTCCGTCCGGCATGGCTCCTCTATATCTCCTGCGCCGCCGACACGCTCGCACGCGATTTGAAACTGCTGGGACCGGCGGGGTACAACGTTGTGCGCGCACAGCTCGTGGACATGTTTCCGCGCACGCCCTACTTCGAGACCATGACGCTCTTGAAGCGTGCGGCCGGGAGCTAGAGGTTTCGGGCCCCTGTTTGTGGTTTTTCGCCGTCGCGTCCGCTATACTGTGCGGGAACTGATATGGAAACCATCACGCTACTGTCCCCGCCAGACGGATCCGTCACCGCGCCATTGCAACGCCACCAGTTGCCGACCGATGAGGCAAAGGATCCGCTCGCACCGGGCAGTGGCGAACCTTACGCCTGGGACAAAGTTCAGATCATCGCGGCCGATCGCAGCGTGCCGACACCGGTGACGTTTTCGTGGACACGACTGCCCTGGCGTTGGCGCGCGCCAACCTATGACCTGACCATCGCGACCTCGCCGGCCCTTGACGAAAACGCCACCGTTCTGCGGGACCTGAGTCGGGCCTCAGTGGAAGCCTGGCACCTCTTTATTGGCACACCGTATTATTGGAAAGTCACCGCGAAGCGCGGTGGTGCCGTGGTTGGAGAATCCCCGGTCTGGCGGTTTGTCACCAACAGCCTCCCGCCACGCTGGATCAAGGTGCCGGGGATCACAAACGTCCGAGACCTGGGCGGGTGGCCGCTGCCGGGCAGTCGGCGCGTGCGCCAAGGCCGGATTTTTCGCAGTTCGGAGCTGAATGGCAACTTGCGCCTGACGATGCGGGGGCGTCAGATTTTGGAAGATGAATTGGGGGTCCGCACGGACATCGATCTTCGCGGCGAGCACGAGGGGGCGGCCCCCGCACTTGATCCCGAGAAGGTGAAATGGATTCACGCGCCGATTTCCCCCTACGACTGTATCTGCGACAGTGCTTTTGCCGATGGCTATCGGCGCATCTTCGAAACCTTCGCTGTTCCGACGAACTACCCCATCATCTTCCACTGCGTCGGCGGCGCGGATCGCGGCGGAACCGTGGCCTTCCTGCTCAATGCCTTGCTGGGTAAGAGCCGCGAACATCTGATTCACGATTACGAACTGACCACGCTGTCAGTCTGGGAACGCTCCTGGACGTCCGAACAGTTTCTTGGCCTGCTTGAGGCGTTGAAGCCCTTTGGTGGTGATCCCAACGACCTTTGCCGCCAGACGGAACACTATCTGGCTTCCATCGGCGTGACCCCCGCGGCCATGGCCACGATTCGCCAGCTGCTGATCGAAGAGGCCGATGCCATTCCGCACGCATCGGCGGCACAATAAACCAGCCGCCTCGCGCGTTTACTGATTGGGGCTAGATCGGTGGCCGGAGGGAGCGCGCGCTTGTTTCATCACAGACACACTGGAGTCTTCCGTATCGCGCCGTTACTGGCAGGGCTGTTTTTGCTACCGCTCGCGGCGCAGGCCGTGGACCTGAATGACGACGGAATGGATGATGTCTGGCAGCAACGCTACGGGGCCGAACTGCTTGCGCCGGATGTCGACACCGACGGGGATGGACATTCCAACGCGAAGGAAAGCGCTGCCGGAACAAACCCGCAGGACGGGGATTCCGCTTTCGTGCTGGCGGATGCGCTGCCCGCCACGACCACAAACACAACCCTGCGCTGGCTCTCCATCATCGGAAAGCGGTATCTCCCGCAGATCAGCACGAATCTCGCCGCGTGGCTGGACTGGGAGCCAAGCCTCGACGGAACCGGCGCGGACCTCGAAGTTGTTTTTCCCGCCGCGGATGCCGCTCGGTTTTACCGGGTGCGCGTGTCGGACGTCGATAGCGACGCCGATGGAATCAGCGACTGGGCGGAACTGCAAGCGGGGTTCGACCCCAGCAAGGCGGAAACGACCACGGGAACGCCCGATCTGGTCGCGCTATCCGCCATTCTGACCAATCCCACCACCTTGCGCGTTGACGTGATTCAGGGGACGGCCTATGAGCGGAACCTCACCAATCAGCCCGGTCTCGGCTGGCTGCGCATTGTGCGTACCGGCGGCCTGGCGCCGGTCTCGGCGGCCTATGTGACAGCGGGCCGTTCTGTACAAGGCGCGGACTACGTGGAAACATTTTCTGGCCAGGCCCAATTCGCATTTGCACAGAATCAGGTGGATTTAATCCTGACACCGGTAGCAGACAACGTGCTGGAGGTTCCGGAGTATCTGACGGTGTCACTGCAATCTGGCGCGAGCTATGCGCTCGGGGTGACGAATTCCGGTGCTTTTCGCCTGCTCGATGATGAGAGCGGCAAAGAAATTCTGTTCTACACCCCGCTCACCGCGGTGCCGGGGACTGCCACCGCGGCCAGCGGCTACGGAACACTGCTCCTGTCCGGCGACCACGCTTCCGCGCGCGTCTCCGTATCCTTCTCCGGACTGGTTGCCGCCCAGACGGCGGCGCATTTGCACGATCACCATACCGGCAATGTGCTCGAGAGCCTGGAGCTGGGGCAAATCTTGAACCATGTGTGGACGTTTCCCACCAACGGGGCCGGCGGTCTGAATACGGATCAGGCCCTGCTCGATGCGATCGTTGCGCACACGATCTATGTCAACGTGCACAGCGCCACCTACCCCAAAGGCGAAATTGAAGGTGAGTTTGTGCGCACGGATGGCTCCATCACGTTCACTCCGCCGCCGCCCGCCGATCCCGCCCCGACATACACGGACGGCGCCCTCGCGCGCGATGTGCAGCGCTTCCTCGCGCAGGCCACATTTGGTCAGACGGATGCGCTCTTTACGAATGTGATGACCAGGGGGCTGGCGGGGTGGATCGACGACCAGACGAACACCAACCAGGTTCCCCAGACAAGGCTGTTGCCGTTCGTGCTTGCGTCCGACAACTGGCTGATCGCCCAGAACGCGGCACTGCCCACCCCCAGCACCACGTATCAGCCCTTCTTCCAGAGTCTGATTCACGCTTGGTGGACAATGTCCCGGTCGGCGGAGGATCAATTGCGGCAACGCGTGGCGTTCGCCTTAAGCGAAATCCTTGTGGTGTCGATCCAGAACAGCACCGTGCGCAACCGCCACTACGGGACGGCCGACTATTGGGATACGCTGTCGCGCAACGCGTTTGGCAATTTCCGCACCTTGCTGGAAGACGTCACCCTGCACCCGATCATGGCAAACTATCTGTCCATGGTGCAGAACGAGAAATTCAACGCCGCGACCGGTGTCAGCCCTGACGAAAACTATGCGCGGGAAGTCATGCAACTGTTCAGCATTGGCCTGGTGGAGCTGCATCCTGACGGATCGTTGCGGCTGGATGCGACCAACGGCCTGCCCCTTGCCACGTACGACAATACGGACATCACGGAACTGGCCAAGGTCTTTACCGGGTGGGCCTACAGCAAGACGCAGACAGGCGGCAGCGCATCGCCGACGAATTGGAACAACAGCGGGACCATCTCCGACAACAACAATTTCGGTTACCGGGGAGGGGCGGCCTATGCCCAGGCGGCCTATTATCATCCGTTTAAGGTATTCGCACCACAGCACGAGACCAGCGCCAAGACCATTGTGGGTGACGTCCAGATTCCCGCCAACCAAACGGGCGACGAGGATCTTGACGACGCCATGGACGCGCTTTTTAACCACCCGAACACGCCGGCTTTTATCGCGCGGCGCCTGATTCAGCGCCTGGTGACCAGCAACCCCAGTCGGGGGTATCTGTACCGCGTGGCGCAGACATTTGTGGATGACGGTACCGGCGTGCGGGGGAACCTGGGGGCGGTCGTCCGTGCAATTCTACTCGATCCAGAGGCCCGCACGCAGTCCGTTGCCGCCCAGGTGGGCTATGGCAAGCTGCGTGAACCGGTGCTGGTGATGACACAGCTGCTGCGTGCGTTCAACGCCACCAGTTCCATTCCGGCCAGCGTCATCAATTCGGCGAGCTACACGAATCCGTTCCCGGCGACGGCGAGCATGCTGCGTTTTGGCAATGCGGCCTCAAGCCTGGGGCAGACCCCGCTGAACGCCCCCAGCGTGTTCAATTGGTGGCATCCCGACTACAGCGTGCCTGGCCCTGTCGCGGCGGCGGGCCTGGATTCACCGGAATTCGAAATCGCGACGGAGTCGCAGGTCTTCAATTTCGCCAATATCTTCAATCTGTCGCTTTGGAACGCGAACGGCGCCAACACGCTCGCGGGATTCCCCGCCGAAGTGCCTCCCGGCTATAGCCCGCTGGAGGCGCGGATCGCACCGAGTACAGCCGCGGCGCAGGGCGCGCTCAGCGGAGGGGGCCTTTCAGGGCTCGTGGATTATCTGGACGGG
>JAQCIA010000103.1 GCA_027620105.1 Verrucomicrobiota bacterium
CGACCTCGATCCGGATAACCCGCTCACGCCCTTGCAAGCGGCCTCGTGCACGTATCGCATCGCGCTGGGGCCGCGCGCCGCACAGAGCATCTGATCCGCTTTCAGTCGTGCCGGGCCCGGCGCACGAACCCGGTGAACACGCCCAGGAGCACGCACACCCATCGGCCCGTTTGGGCTCCACGTCTCAGCCAATGCGCACTGATCGGCCCCTCCGCCAATGTCCGCTCCTGGCCGAAAGCCGACATTGGAAATCGTCGGAATTCTGCGAGTTTCGCCGCGCTGCGCAATTCAATTTCCATCGCGGACCGTGGCTGCGGCGGTCCGAACGCGGCCACCCCTACCCTCCTCCCAGAACGCCCTCAGAAATTCATCTAAACGTGGGTAGAAGTGTGGGTAGAAATCAGTAAGATCCCATTGTTCATAGAGCCTGACGGCGGAGTGTATCTCCGCCGTGTGAGCCGAAGAACCAATCGAAAGGCTCGCCCTCGCACACCAATCCCGCCTCAATCATCCCCAAGAACCGTAGTCCTCGATTCGCTTCCAAGCATGCTCGTAAAAGTCTGACGCCATGGCGTAGGCGTCTTGATCGGTCTCGACCACCTCGCCCAATTCCCCGCCGAGTACCTCGGCAGCAACGCCATGTTTGAAGGATTCGGGTACCTCACCCCAGCCCATCGCCAGGGCTTTTTCGGGATTAACTTTCAGCCGGCCGCAAAACCCATCCCAAGCCGCCCATATCCCGCTCATACGGGAATCCGACTGCTGTAGGCGATTAACCAACCGCGAGAATTCCTTTCTGTCTTTCCGGCCGGATTTCCCGGCGTAGTGTGTCAGCGCCCCGAGACAGGCCATACCTGCAGCCTGCTTTTCCAGAAGCATTACTCTCGTGTGTAACGCTAGTGTGTGAAGTAATCGAAAAGCCTCCGTATAACTAGCATCCGCCATCTCGTAGCGTTTGCGCTCGCAGGTATCAATAAGCCGGTCGGCCTCCCCGTAGTCTTTCCGTGCGAGCGCCTCGACCATCAGGGCGACACGCTCCCTCGGGGTGAACTTCTCGTACATTGGATCCAACTGCCTCATCACTGGCGCCGCTTTAACACGCGGTCAATCGCGTCCAACCGTTCGCTGACCTGATGCGCCTCGACCGCCTTTCCGAGCGCAGACAGCATGTAGACAAGCCTCGAACCCTCCTGACTCTCCAATTGCCCAGTCCTGACTCCTCGGTAGACCTTCGCCATCTCGATGCGGACGTCATGAGGGGTCTTCAGATGGATCGTCGGGTGCTTCTCTTGGAAATGAAGGACATCCCCTGACACAGGGGGGGTAGGTACCAATGAAAGGGTCTTTGCTTCAGGGTCTAAGGTCATTTTCGTCTCCGCGTTCTATTATTTAGATCACCCCAACCTAGCCACCCGGGCGAATCACAATAGAAATTATTGGTCGTTGCCCCGCTCTTCGCTCGACCTTGATCAGTCCGGCCCGTTCCAACCGAACCAATCCCGCGCCGGCTGCATCCCGCTCGACGTGCAGGTACTTCAGTGCCTGCTGCGTGAGCTTGAACGGCTTGCCCTTCGTTATCCCGTGCCGCCACCACAATGCGATGGCGACATTCAGGGTCTTGCCTGGCAGTGCCGCCGCCCTGCCCAACCACTCCAGCGGCACCGGCCCGCGCAGGAACAACGCCTCGCGGGGGGCCGCTGCCAGTACGCCGGATGTGCGGTCAAGCTGCAAGCGCCTCACCGGGACGTTGCGGTCGAAGGTATAGGCAGTAGGCATATAGACATTAAAGAGAATGTACGGGTGCGGCACGCGGACGCAGGTGGTGCGTCTTGCTGCCGCAGGTCAGGTTGATAGCGGACCCCCGATCAAGTTCATCACCGTGTTCCACATCACCACGCCGCGCTTGTCCATGTAACGCTCGGGGTAGCGGAACGCCTTCACGTCGCTGCCCAGTTCAAAGCCGTCCAGTACGATCCGGCTGGCCTCCTTCATCAGGGACTTTGCGGTGGCGATGGCCTCGTCCAGTTCGTCCAGCGGCGCTTCGATCAGGAGCGCGTCGTGTACCGGGGCGCATACGCGGATGCCGGCCTCGGTGAGCAGGATGCAGGCGATGCGCAGCATCTCGGCGCCATTGGCCTGCATCGGAAAATTGCGCAGGCTGCGGTCATTGAGCTCATCGCGGGTATGGATCTGCCAGCCAAACGCAGCCCAGAGACGGCCGCCGAGCACGGCCTCATCGACCGCGCTGTCCGACCACTTCCAGAACTGGCGGTAGGTTTGTCGGTGCAGCGCAAGGAGCTGACGGGCCCGTGCCACCGGCTGGTTGATGCGTGCCGCCAGGCTCGCCTCGCCCATGCCGTACTGCACCGCCAGCACGCACGCCTTGAACTGCTCACGCTCCGCCTCGTGCGTCTTCTTGGTGGCCGTCGCCGGCACCGCCCCGGCCTGTATGGCGAACGCGAGGTAGGGGTCGCCGCTGCGATAAGCCTCCTTCATCGCCAGGTCGCCGGACAACGCGGCTCCGATCCCGAACTCCTGCTGGCTCCAGTCCACATAAGCGAGCCCCCAGCCTGGCCGCGGTCGTATCAGTCCGCGAAGCCACACCGAAGGGCCGAAGATGAACTTGGAGTTCGACGGCTGATTGCGGCCGGTGCGCGCGCGAAACGGCGACAGCAGGCAACGGTTGCGCCCGTCGTCTCCCACCTGCAGGCTGGCCAGGCGCATCTCGGACAGCGCCGAGCGCAGCTCGCGGATCGGTGCCACCCGCAGGTGCGTGCGCGCCATTTCGCGGAAGGTGGCATCGCACAGATCGAGTCGGCCGCTTTCCAGTCGCGGCCAGGGAATGTCGTTGGCGACCAGGTATTGCTCCCAGCGGCTGGCCTTGAAGGTGCGGCCGTCGTACACCTTGTAGTCGCGATCGAGTTCGGCGATCAGCTGGTCTTGTATGGCATGCCACTGCGCCTGCAGCCGCGCCAAGGCCTCTTCGTCCAGGGGCACACCGTTCATCTGGATGCGCGAGACGGCCTTCATGTAGCGGCCGCGCAGGAGCGCGCGAGGCCAATCGATCTGGTCCTGCATCGTCGAGAGCAGTTCGGCCAGCGCCACCACGTCCGATTCACAGTAGTCGAGGATGGCTAATTGCTCCGCCGGGCTCCACGGGCCGCCGGTAAGGACCAGATCGCGCAGGGCGTCCTTCTTCTCGCCGCCACTGGTGGGCAAGCCAAAGTGCATCAGCGCGCCGAGCAGCCCGCTGCCGTGGGCGAGGCGCAGCCCGTTGGTCAGGCAGCGGAACTCGGCAAAGAGATCAAGCACATGTTCCGGTAGCGTCCAACCCAACACATCGAAACAATCCATCTCGGCAGAGGCGTAAAAGGCGACGCACAGCGCCTTGTCGCCCGTGGGGAATGGTGCGGCAACCATCACCTTCAGATCGTCCTGCCAGTAGCGGCTGGTGCGACCGGAGGGCCACTCCCGCACCACCATGCACACCGGCACAGGCGGGTTGCCCTCGCGGCCGCGAGACGGATGGAACTCGAAGTCCACCAGATAGACGCCGTCGGGAAAATTGAGCGCGTCCATCAGATTCTCCCCAGCAGCGACTGAACAACCGGGTGATCAAGGCTGGTGATGATCTTGCCGCGGAAGGCCACTTCGACCAGGGCATCGATGCCGTGCGCCGGCCATTCCGGCTCGGGCAGCGCGCCTTCGGCTTCATACACGTCGTAACTGCCGGTGTGCATGTTGGCGGTGAGGCGCAGCCATTTCAGCTTGGCGAGCTCCACCGCCTGCGCCAGCGACTCGTGCCAGGGATTGCGCGTGCCCGCCTCGCCCGGCAGCGGCACCGGGATCAGGAACACATTGTTCTGCCGGTCGATGGCCGCATGCAGCATAACCGGGCGGACAAGTTCGCTGATCTCCTGCGCGACATTGGGCAGCACCACGTAGCTCTCGCGGGCTTCCTTCTGTTCGAGGAACATGGCGGCGAAGGTCATATCCAAGGATGTGTGGGTGCGGAAAAACTGCGGCTTTTTCGGCTTGCTCACGGGCACCGTGGTAAGCAGCTTTTTCACGCCTAGGGTTGCCCCGTAGTTGGCGGGCAGGCGCAGGGCCTGCAGGTCAGTCAGCGCGGAAGCGACGGCTTGTTGCGTCGGCGTCGGTGATTCCATGGCGATACTCCTTGATGCATTGAGGTCTAGGGCGGCCTGACCACTTTCGTGACGGGGCTCGGGGTTTTTGGTGGCATCAACACCAGAGGAGAGAGTAGAATTCGCCTTGCTGGGGGCGCTCTCGGATGCGGTTTGGTTCGGGGGCGTTTTCATTTTGTGCGCGCCCGATCGGTGGGAGTTGCAGATTGGCCGTCTTGGACGCCCCTGCGTCTCTTCTGAACTCGCGTCCTGAGCCAAATTTCCAGCTCAGCTTCGACCCATCCCACCGCCCGTGCTCCTATTGCTACGGGCACTGGGAACGTAGGATCGTAGTCACCCGGCCTCTCGTGGCTCGGACGAAGCTTCGCGTAGATCGCGGAACGCGAGAGACCGCTACGGCTTTTGACTTGCGGAAGGCGAAGAATTGTCGTACCCATACTCAAATCCCCTTGGGGTTTGTTGAACATGGGTAAGGATTGAATACCTGTACGGAGGCACTAACTAGGCATTAAAGGTACATCCCGATGTACCTTTTCCTCCGGCATCGAATTTAGGTCAGGCTATGCAGCTCGCGGATCGCGGAGCAGTTTCGAGAGTCCGTCGTAATCTTCTGAAATAATCTTGCCCGCGAGTAAGGCAAACTCTACAAATTCCCGTTCTGTGCGCTTCATTGCGCTGGATTTGCCTTGGTAGTGGTTGCGAAAGGCAAGCCGCAACCATCGAATTACCTCAATTAGCGCAAATTTTTTTCCTGCGCCCTTACTGGACTTCCCACCCATCTCCCTTAACACGGCTGCAGACACCTCAACAAGGGCTTCCAGCGCCCGCTCCATCTCGCAAATATTCTTGCCACGCTTGGTAATTTGCTCGCGGTAATAATTGCTCCACTCCTTAATTGTGTTTAGCAACTTGAACGCACTGCGGCCCACTGGTTGGAACGCTACACGGTAGTCCGAAGGTCGCGGAATATTGTCCAAATGTTGCGCGCCATCGATGTAAAGCCCGATTGCGATCTCCACCACACGGATTGCCTCAAACGGGTCATTCGGGGGTGTTTCCTGTTCGGGAATCTTCTCGACCAGTAACGGTGCGCCAGGTTCGCGCTTCACCACTCGATAGCCGGGAGTTTCCGCCGCAGTCAGACTTTTCACGTCATAGCCAAGTAGCATAAGCAAGTGACCTCTTTCCTCTTTGGAAAGAGCATGCCCTTGCGTCATAAAGACTGTCGAAGGTTTCTTCGGCCTTGGTCGCGGCACGCAACACCCCTCTCATTCTTACCTTTGCGACGTACCAGCGATAGCCGAACACGACCGTTCCGGGTTTCGCGCCGTCGGGCTAGGCGCAGCAGTCCATAGAATTGGCCGATGGCCTATTCACAGGGCTCCGCGCGAGGCCTGTCCCACATCCCTGCGGCCTAGGCCGCCGCCTTCTTAAGTGATGCCACATTCCTCGCCGCATGTCCCGTCGCTGCGCAGAATCGCGCCCACTCATCCATCAGACGGCGGCGCTTCTCGAATAGATCCCCCCGGCGGTAGGCGGCCTCCACCTTATCGCTGATTGCGTGCGCGAGCGCCATTTCGCAGACCTCCCGCGGGTAGCTGGTGCGCTCCGAGGCCCAATCCCGGAACGTGCTGCGAAAGCCGTGCACCGTCAGGCCGTCGCGGCCCATGCGGCGAAGCACTTCGAGAAGCGCCATTTCGGAAAGACCCTGCTTCTCCTTGCCACCCGCAAAAAGGAACAATCCCTCGGGCTGCCCCTTGGCGATCTCCAGCGCACGCGGTGATAGCGGCACGCGATGCTCGCGCCCTGCCTTCATGCGAGACGCAGGAACCGTCCACAGAGCCTTCGCTAGGTCGATCTCACTGGACCGGGCGCCGATGACTTCGCCCGTACGCGCGGCCGTGAAGATGGCGAATTCCAGGGCGCGCGCGGCGATCCCCTCCCTCGCCCGCAACTTGGGCATGAAAGCGCCGATCTCGTCATAGGGGAGCGCCGCAAGGTGCGTCCGGTTCTTTCGGTTAAGCGCCGCGGGTAGGAGTTTGTCCAGGTGGCCGCGCCAGCGCGCCGGGTTCTCCCCGGCTCGATAACCCATGACCCTTGCCCAATCGAGGATCCGTTCGATGCGGCCGCGCAGGCGGGTTGCCGTTTCGGCCTTCTTGGTCCAGATCGGCTCGAGCACGCGCAGAATGAGCGCGGTGTCTACGTCCTTGACGGCCAGCCGCCCGATGATTTGACCGGAGTAGGTTTCGAGTGTGTTCTCCCACTGGGCGATATGTTTCGGGTTGCGCCATCCCGCCCGGTGCGCGGCGATGTACTTCTCAGCGCACTTGGCGAAGGTGAGCGTACTAGCTTTCTCGAGCCGCTCGCGCGTCCTGCGTCCCTCGCGCGCGGAGATGGGGTCCAGTCCTTCACCCAGAAGCCGGCGCGTATCTGAGGCCTTGCTGCGGGCCTCGGCGAGTGAAAAGACGCGCCCTGATCCAAGCCCCATCTCATGCGACCTGCCCTGGCGCGTGTAGCGAAAGATCCAGCTCTTCGTGAGGCTCGAGCTCACCTGCAGGTACAGGTTGCCCCCGTCCGCGTAGTAGCCCGGACGCTTCGCCTTTTCTACTACCTTGGCTGACAGCCTGTGTACTTCGCGCGCCATGCAGACTCGAACTCCCTACCCCCGTTCCTACCCACGTTCCGGCTTAGGATATTGCCGGACAGGGTTGGACGTGTCAAGACGTTCGTACTTTTTTCATAGGGGAAAATCAAGGAGTTGTGGATTTCCTTGGATTTTCTTGGACAGGTGTTGGCGGAGCGGACGGGACTCGAACCCGCGACCCCCGGCGTGACAGGCCGGTATTCTAACCAACTGA
>JAQCIA010000104.1 GCA_027620105.1 Verrucomicrobiota bacterium
ATTGGAGGGCGAGCGTCCCGCGAGCCGTTCTTGAGCCCATCCCAAACCAGGCTTAAGTAAGTGCCATTCCGATCAGAGCGTATGGCATTCCGTTGTCGCGTGTGAAGTTCGTGACCGGGAATTTCCAGCGGGTCGGTGGCTTCCGCGCCATGAGCGGAGAGCTGAAGTCGCGCCTGAACGCCACCGGGGTTTTCTGTTTCAACGATGAGATGGCGGTGGGCGCGCTACAGGCGTTGCACAAGCATTCCACCCTGCGGGTCCCGCGAGATGTGTCCGTGATCGGCTTTGATGACATCTTCTGGGAGCAAGCCACGAATCCGCCACTGACCACGATCCGCGTGGATAAGGCCGTTATGGGGCGCCTGGCTGTGGAGCGGTTAATTGCGCGCATTGGCGGAAGACACATGGCCGCCACGGCAACCGTGGTGGAGACGGAACTCGTGGAGCGTGAATCGACCGCGCCTGCCCAACGGCGTTGAGCCCCGGCGGGGCAGGACGTATTCCGATCAGATGTAGCCCAGGACGGGTTTCTGCCAGCCGCCGGTTTCCGCGCGGATGTGCTTTTCCAGGTAGGCGGCCATGCCAGCCGTCGCGAAACCTTTGCCGTCCTTCATCCAACTCAGCAGGTACTTGGTGAAGATGCCGTGGTCGTCACTTTCGAACGCTTCATATTCCGATGCCGCCAGAATTTTCATCGTGCCCGTCGACTTCAGGCCGCGTCCGACGTAGCAGCAGTCCAACACCATCATCGTGTTCGCATTGGCGATGTCGGCGAGGGCGATTTCCCCATCGTTCAAAATCAGGCGGCCTGTTTCGGCGTGCCCGGCGAAGTAGATGAAGTCGGGTTGCTGGGCCACGGCTTGCTTCACGCTCGCCGTCGTGACCGCATCGCGCGTCAGCAGGGTTACGGTATGCCCCAGCTTTTCAAACATCTTGGCGATCTGGGCCGCATCATTCTCAGCATGCTTCAGGTCCGTGTAGGTAGTGTAATCGTTCAGCCCGATGCACAGGACCGAACCGGCATTTGCCGTTACAACTGCGGCGAAGATCACGCTCAAGATGGCCTTAATCAATTTCATGGTGACATGAGCTATCGCAGCCCATGTGCCATGAGGCGTAATGTACGCTTATCGCATTGCCGTGCAGCAGGTTATAAGTTTATCAATGTTGATACGAGGCACAGAACGGTAAAAATAGTGACACCGCAAAGTGTGTAACGTAATAATACGATGCAGCTGGGCGAGGGATGACGACCCGCGACGAACGCGATGAGTCTGAGCTTGGCCTGCATCGTTTCACGATGCGACTGTGGCCCAATGAAACGGCCTGATCCGCGCTACAGACGTGCCGCAGTATCACGTGCCGCACGCCGTGGATCGATCCACGGGTAAACCGTTCGGTGATCAGTGCCCTGTGCTGCGCGACGGTCAGCCCGTGTGACCGCGTTCCGCCCGTGCTACGGCACTCGGGCGGGGTGATCATCCGCCACCAACGGCAAGTCCGCGGCCATGGCATTCAGGCGCACCTGTTCCGGATTCTTGCAGCCCGGGATGACGCAGGTCACCGCGGGATGCTGCAGGCACCAGGCCAGCGCCCAGGCGGCCATAGGCACACCGGCTGGCACTTCCCGCTGCGCGATCTCCGCCACCTCGCGCAGGGCGTTGTCTTCGTCTTCGCGCTTGCGATTGGCGCGCACATCGTTGGCCGGAAAAGTTGCACCGGGTTTGTATTTGCCGCTCAGATAGCCGCTCGCCAGAGGAATTCGCGCAAGGACGCCCAGCCCCTGGCGCTGGCAGGAGGGCAGGACCTGCGCCTCGCACTGGCGCGCGAGGCGGTTGTAGATGATCTGCATGGCCTGTGCGCCCGCGGCAGTGGCGGCGTCCGTCTGCCGGATGTTGGTGTTGGGGCTGACGGAAATTCCGATGTGGCGTACTTTGCCCGCGCGTACAAAGTTCTGTATTGCCGTCCAAAGGTCGTCCCGAAAAAATTCTGCATCATCCGGAGAGTGGAACTGGTAGAGATCAACGTAGTCGGTGCGCAGGGCGCGCAAGGACGCATCGAGTTGGGCCTGCACATCCGCGGGCGTAAAATCACGCGTTCGGTCCAGGTGTCCGCGAAAGTGATGTCCGAACTTTGTGGCTACGATCCAGTTCGCCCGCTTTTCCCGAATGGCCTTGCCGATCAGCGCCTCGGATAGGTGGTCGCCATAACACTCGGCGGTATCGATCAGGTTGATGCCGCAGGTTTCCGCCTCGCCCAGCACGGCGTCCACCTCCGGTTGAGTATACACGTGGCCCCATTCACCGCCGAACTGCCAGGTGCCGACGCCGACCACCGAAACGCGCAGTTTGGTTGCGCCCAGAATCCGGTACTTCATGTGATTAATTCCCGTACCAATGCCCCGACTTCCTCACGCAGATCCCGCCCCAGAATCTGTACCATGCGTTGGCGCTGTGCGGCGAGTACCGTTGCACGCAGCGGCGCATCGTCCAGCACGCGCTGCATCAGTGCCGCCAATTCGGGCGGTGCCATCTCATCGAACAGGACGCCCGCGCCGCTCAGGGCTTCCGGCATGCCGCCCGTGGCGCGCGCCAGGACGGGAACTTGCTTGTGCATGGCCTCCACCAGCGGCAGGCAAAACCCTTCGTGCCGGCTGGTGCTCACAAAGAGGTCGGCGGCACTGTAGTAGGCGCTCAACCCGCTCGGCGACGCAAACTCCTCGAAGCAGACGGTGGTCAGGTCCCAGTCCCGGGCAAGCATCCGCAACATGGTGTAGTAGCGGGGCGCCGTGCGATTCGATCCCACGAGGATGAGGCGACTCCGCGGGTTGATGCCCCGGTTGTACCAGGCGAAGGCGTGCAGCAGATCCTCCACGCACTTGTTCGGCACCATGCGGCCGACGAAAAGAATATTCGTCATGCTGCGTGAAAAGCGCGCCGCGACGGCAGGGTCCGGGGCGACGTCCACAACCGCCGGCGCGAAGGGCAGCGGGAAGACGCGCACGGGGATGGCGCACAGTGATTGGATCTCGGCGGCGTTGTATTGCGAATCGGCCCAGACGGCATCCGCCGCGCGCATAACCTTCGCCAGTTCGGCGCGTCCGCGGCGCAGTTCCGCGGCTATGCGATCATCATAACCGTCGAAAAACTCCGCGGGCGTCACGTTGTGATAGACCAGGGCCTTGCGCCCCCGGTGGGCGAGCAAGGCGTCCGTGATCTCGGACGCGGTGGAGTAGTGTGCGATGACCGGATTCGGCGCCTGGGGGCGCCAGGACTCCAAGGGGACGCAGTCCGCGGTGGCGGCGGCGGCAATGCGTGCGCGGGGGGCAACAATGTCCGAGGCGTAACCCAGGCCACGCAGCACGTCGCGCAGCAGGAGCGCCTCATGGGAAATGGCATCGCCGAGGGCGAAGCCGGCCACGAGTTGATCGACCCGCGCCGTGCCGCCGCTCACGTGGACGCTCCTGGCGGTGGTGTGCGCGCGTCTGTCACGGGATTGGTCGGCCCCGACTTGAGGATGTTTTCGAAATGCTGCTGCTGAAACTCGATGGTGTCCGCCAGCAGTTTCAGTTGCACGTTGAGTTGGTTCACGGTGTGGTCATGATCGTAGCGCAGCCGGTTCCAGACGGCCGCACGCAAAGCGCCCGCCAGACGGCGCAGCGGATTGCGGTGCGGTGGGGTAGGTGCGGCAAATGAAATGGCGGAACGGAGCCGGACCAGGCGAATGAGTTCGCGCAGGTACTCGGCTTCGGTGCGCGCACCCCCGAGGACCAGCGCGCTGTCTGTCGGCGCATAGCGGCTCGACACCGTGCCCGCCGTTACAAGTGCGTTCGCCGCCGCGTGAATCTCCGGACCCAGGTCGGCGGCTCGATCCTGTCCGGCAATGGTTAATTTCATGGGGTGGCAACTTTCCGAAACACCGCGCGCGGCGGTCACGATTTGCGCGACGGTTTTGCGCGTTCTGCTTTCGGTGCCGGCGCCTTGCTGGTCACGCCCAATTTTGTTCTGGCCGTTTTTCCCGCCGGCGTCCGCGGCCAGCGCGTGAGCACATGGCGCAACAGCTGGTCACCGAATTCGCGTTCGCTGCCGGTCATTTCGCTGAAGTGGAAGCCCACGTAATAGAAATCCTCGGCATCCAGCGCCTTGTCCTTTAGGAGTTTCGCCGGCAGCTTGTATCCCGCGTTGCGCAGCAGCGCGTGGAAGCCCCGCAACGCGAAGTCGTTGGCACGCAGGGCCGGCGTCAGTTCCTTTAGAGAGAGCTTGAGGTTGCAGATGCTGAGCGCGTAACGGCTGTCGTCGTCAAAGCCGGGACTGTGCATCAGTCGACGGAATCCTACCACCGCGTCGGCCCAGCGCTTTTCGCGCATCGCGGCTTGGGCCGCGTCGCGGTGCAAAGCATCCGCCGCCGGACCGTCGGCATGGCGCAGGAGGTAGAGCAGGGCGTCCCCGGTTGCTTGCGCCCGATTCATGGCGCTGGCGGTGTTGGTTTTCAGACGTTGGCGATCACGTGCCTTGAGGGTGGGGGCGTGGGGCTTGAGGATTTTGGCCAGGCGCCAGGCCCGTTCGGGATCGGTTTCGCCCAGCAGGGCGTCGAGCAGCGCAGTGGCCGCGCCGGGCTGGCGTGCGAGCGCACCGGCGGCGGATTCCTGGACGTGCGTATCGGTGTGCTGCAGCAGGGCGAGCAGGGCACGCTTGCCTGTGGAGCTTGCGTCTTCCGCGAGTCGCGTCAGGGCCATTGATCTCGCGGACGCGTTTGCACTGTCCAGCATGGCGCGCCATTGCGCCGTGGTCAGTGTCGCGGCGGGCATTGCCGCGAGGACGCGACTGGCGTGCTCGGCCACATCGGCATCCGGATCGGACAGCATCGTCCGCACTTTGGCGAAGACTGGTCGGGCGGTTACCGGTGTCCATTCCGCATCCTGCAGGCCACGCAGGGCCTGGATGCGCAGGCGTGGGGCGGTGGCGGAGCAGGCCCAGCGCACGAGAATTGGTCGGGCCTCCGGGCGCGCGAGGGCGCCGAGCAGGCGCAAGCAGGCTCCCTGGAGCCGCTCGGAGTTTTTCACGGCGGAGGTGGTCATGAATTGCGCCACGCGCTTGTGAAAGGCGCCGCGTGCGGCGGGGGGCATGGGGCGCGCATGGCGATGCACGGCCTCGGCGATTTCAGCGGTCAGGTCCGCATCGGCATCCGGGAGGAGTTGCAGGAGCGCGCGCATGGCATCGCCGGTGGGGATCCGCGCCAGCATATCCACGAACATGAGCGTCTTGGACTGGCTGGCGTCGGCCAGCAGCGGTTGGATGAGGGGCAGGGCGGCACCGCCGGCCTTCGTGATCACACCGATGGCGCGCATCTTGACGGCGACGTCATCCACGTCCAGCAGCGGAAGGAGATAGGGCAAAGCCGTGCGACTGCCGATGGCATCGAAGGCATCCAGGATTGCCGTGGTCAGCGTCTGATTCGCGTCGGGCAGGGCTTCTCCCAGGGCGCGGGCGACGGCGGCGTCCGGCGGGGCCAGTTCCGCCAGTACGATTGCCGCAGCCGTACGCCGCAGCGGATCAGGATTCGTCAACAGACCGCAGATGGCCTTCAGTCTGGCATCCATGGATCCCACCTTTCCACGCCGCAGCAATCGCGGCCATACCCGGTCTCCGCGCCACGCGGATAGTATGCGCGGGGCGCGTGCAAATGCAACGATAGTCATTGGCCGCGGCGGTCGCGTCGAGGAGCCTGTCGGACTTGCGGCACCGGACGCGACGGCAGCAGGAATCAACACGCGTATCCCAGCGCGCCATTGATGGACGGGACGTGCACCGATTGGCAGATTGGCGCACGCGGTGGGGCTACTGCGGCTTCAGATCCATGTCGCAGCACCGCCGTGGAAGGTGGCACGACCGACGGTCGGCTTGACTCCCCTGCGGGCACGCGAGATGATGATCCACGAGGGAGTGATTATGGCTAGGAACGTTCTCGGACAGGATTTGGAATGCTGTTGCAATGACCCGGTCACGGGTTTTTTCAGAAACGGCAAGTGCGACACCAACGGCCAGGACCGGGGGATGCACACGGTCTGTGTGGAAATGACCGAAGAATTTCTGCAGTTCGCCTTGGATGCGGGCAACGATCTGATCACGCCAATGCCCGAGTATCAGTTTCCGGGACTGAAGCCGGGCGATCGCTGGTGTGTCTGTGTGGGGACGGTCGTGGAGGCGATCGAAGCTGGCAAGCCTCCGCGCATTGTCTTGAACGCCACGCACGCGTCGGTGCTGGAGTTCGTATCCAAAGAAGCGTTGCTCGCGCTGTCCGTGGATCATTGATTCATGATCGTGGGGGCGCGGCCGCAGACGCCTCAGGCACGCTTCAATTTCACGATCGCGTCGGCCTGCGCGCTCACCGTGCGCTTCAAGCGTTTGACTTCCTCGGTCAATTGCGTGTTTTCGGTCTGCAATTGCCGGTTGTCCTGTTCGGTCTTGCGCAGGTCTGCCATGACCTCTCGCATGAAATCGCCTTTGCGTTCCGTATTGATGGCATCCATCGTGGCCTCCCCAGTTGGTCGTGCTGCGCGAGCGGTTATGCGCCTACAGGGACATCATGGGGCTTGGCGCCGAAAATCACAGATAAATCATGTTTTTTTCATAATCTGTCAAAAAGATCCGCCGAAACCCCGAGCGTCTTGCGCGCGGTCGGCGGTTTCAGGCTGGTCGCGAGCGGCCCCGCGGCAACCAATTCTCGCCATGTCCGGTGCCTGCATCTTAAATCAGCGGTTGCATGCCGTGCGCGGCCCTGAGCTTGCCCCCTATGTGGAACAGGCCGACGCCGCGCCACCGCCTTGCCTGCACCACCGGTGGACGGCGCGGTCGACATCACAACCAGCAGCTGGGCGAATTCCGGGCCTGGCTGCGCTTCTATCTGCGCCGCAAAGTTGTGCGCCTCTGTGTGGAATGGCACTTACTTAAGCCTGGTTTGGGATGCGCTCAAGAACGGCTCGCGGGACGCTCGCCCTCCAAT
>JAQCIA010000105.1 GCA_027620105.1 Verrucomicrobiota bacterium
CCTGAAACGATCGACGAGCTTTGCGAACTTCCCGGCGTGGGCCGCAAGACCGCCAACCTCGTTGTCTCCCTGGCTTTCGACAAACCGGGCATCTGCGTGGATATCCACGTGCATCGCATCGCAAATCGCCTGGGGCTCATCCGCACGGGCACGCCCTTCCAAAGTGAAATGGCTTTACGCGAACTGCTGCCGCTTCGTTACTGGAAGTCATGGAATCGCCACATGGTTTCCTTCGGCCAAACAGTTTGTCGCCCCGTCAATCCCCACTGCGACACCTGCCCGCTCTTCACCCTTTGCAAACGCGTCGGCGTCGTTTCACGTTCGGCCCGGATTTAGGGGCGCTGGCGCTTGTCCACCGCCTTCTTGGACCTCTGAGCGGAAGAATCGCCTCCCTCCGTAGTTGCATCCCACCGCGGTAAGTATAAGATTCCAGTGTCACGGCTGGATTGCCTCAGCCCGCGTTGGAAGGAACGCCATGCACCTCGGAAGATGTCGCGTACAAGTTCTCGCCGCCATGCTGCTGGTCGCATTTTCGGCTTGCTTCCGAAAACCACCGGAATCACCCCCGCCGCCTCGGCCCCCACCACTGCCCCATCCCACCGCATTTAGCTTTACCGATACCAACCAGGTCGTGGCCGCTTCGGAAATTCCCTCCGAGGGAAGACAGCCGCTGGTTCGCGCGGACTTCAATTTCGACAGACTGACCGACGTGGCGGTTGCCGAAACAAATGAGAGCGGACAGAGCGTGGTAACAATCTACCTGCGCCGACGCAGCGGCCTGCTGGATGAGCGCTACGTCAAGGCCGGCGGCATTCTCCAGTCCGGCGACTACACAATCTCCGGGCTCATGACCAGTGGCAATGGCGAGCACACGGATCTGGTGGTGATCTTTGCATTCATGGATGGACACAAGGAACTTGTCCACTTCCGCAGCGACGGCTCCGAGTTCAAGGAAGTCCTGCGCCAGTCCATGGCGGGTGCCGGATCCGCATCGGCCCCGTGAACGTGTCGATGAACGGACGCATCATCAACGCCGTCGCCCCCACCCGCGTATGTGATCTCGGCGGATGGACCGATACGTGGTTCGCCGGCCATGGCGCCGTCTTTAGCATTGCCATCTATCCCTACGTCGAGGTTCAGATCCGGACCTCATCCCCTGTCGGCGCCGGACCGCGCGTGCAACTCTTCGTGGAAAACTATGGAGAAACCTATGCGCTGGATCCGGAGAACATCACCTATGATAAGCATCCCTTGATCGAGGCCGCCATCGACCTGATGAAAGTCCCCACCACCTGCAGCCTGGCGATCAACATCTACTCCGAAGCGCCGCCGGGCGCCTCCATGGGAACCTCCGCCGCGGTGTCCGTGGCCCTCGTCGGGGCCCTGGCCCGGCTATCGGGTCAGCACCGCACGCCGCATGAAATTGCGCAGCTTGCACACTCCATCGAAACGGAAAAGCTGGGCATGCAATGCGGCATCCAGGATCAATTGGCCAGCGCGTATGGCGGCATCAATTTCATACAGATGCCTGCGTTTCCACACGCCAGCGTGTCCGCCATCCAGATCCCGAACAACACCTGGTGGGAACTGGAGCATCGCCTCGCGGTGGTCTACATCGGCTCACCGCACCGGTCCTCCGAGACGCACCAGAAAGTCATCGCCGATCTCGGGCCCGACGCCTGCCACGATCCCCGCCTGGAACGCCTGCGCGAACTTGCCACCGCCGGCAAGGATGCCCTCTACGCCGGCGATTTTGCCGCGCTGGGCGCATACATGACTGCCAATACGGAAGTCCAGCGCAAGTTGCACCCCGCCCTCGTCTGCCGCGCCTTCGAGAACATCATCGACATCGCCTCCGGTTTTGGCGTGCTCGGCTGCAAAGTGAATGGCGCCGGCGGCGATGGCGGCTCGCTGACAATCCTCACGGACGGCGACGCCGCCCAAAAGCGCCGCCTGCTGCAAACTCTGACTGAAAAAGGGTTCAAACCGATCCCGCTCTACCTCTCCCGCCAGGGTCTACGCGTCTGGGAAACGCCGTGAAGCGCGGAAGGCGGATGACCTTAAACCGGTATACCGTCGTCCCCAATCTTCCACTTCATGATCTGCAATCCTCGACCCACTGGTGCCCCAGGCAGGGATCGAACCTGCGACCGCGGGATTAGAAATCCCGTGCTCTGTCCAACTGAGCTACTGGGGCTTTAGCCTGCAAATACTCGCACTTTGAGGAATCCGAAATTCCCCATTGTATTGCCTTCACTGCATGTGACGCTTACGTGACGCTTCCCGCAGATGAATGACGCGGCTCACGTCACACGGACGCCACATGCACGAGGCAACAACATGACGCCAAAATAGCCGATTCCCCTCGCCAGCGCAAACCCGCTCGCGGTGTGATCCGGTAGCGGTCATGGACCACCGACGACCGCACAAAGAAAACAGCGGGGCAATCGGATTTCGGGGTGGTGAATGGAAAACGTCTTCGCAAGTCATTCGGTACGAAGCTCGAGGCTGAAACCTGGCTGCATGTGCAAAGCGTCATGCTGAACGACCAGGGGCACGCCGCCTTTGCGATGTCGGACACCCAGCGCACGCACGCCGTCATCCGCGCCCTGGCAACGCTGCTGGGCGGGCGCGAGGGCACCCATCCATCTCTGGATTCGAACAGTGCAAATGAGGAGTTGGCGCGGCTACGCGACAATATCCGCCATCTGTCTTGTTTGATGTCAACTCTTGCTTAAGAAAGAACCTTTTATCCTAACATCTATCGCGCGGTTGAGGCGCGGCCTACTGGACGTCGCCTCGTGCCGGAGGTTAGGATCACGCGCATCAATAATAGGCGGCCATGGCTGGCCTAGTCGAAACTCGGCACGGCTTCTGCGCATGCCCGCCCCCGCATCAATTTCACTTCGTCGCCAACGGCAATCGTACCGCTTTCGATCACAAAGCAGTTGAGCGCAAGCTTACCGGCAAACCGCCTGTAGATGTCACGCGTGATTTCCTTATCTTGGACCAGAGTGTCGGGGTCGTACGAAGTCATGATGCAACGCAGACGCAGATCCTGGACACCGATGAGGACTTTGCCGATTCGCAGGCATGCGCCCGGCCACGCACCTTCCGTCAGGCCCTCGACGCCGCCAATCACAATGTTTGGCCGTAAGCGGCGATGGTCGTGGCCGAAGGCCGCGATTGCCCCGTCGGTGGCCACCAGTAACGGCAGCACGTCAAAACGCTCGGCACCGTCATAGCGCACGAGTTTTGCGCCCGGTCCGGCAATGTCCACAACCTCGGCGGCGACCCCTGGATTTTCCCAGAGCCGGCCGTCGACCATGATTTCTCCGTGTGGGCCTATCGAGCCCTTATGGCCCAGAAAGCGCGGCTGCGAACGAGAGGTGATCACCCGGCCACTGGAGTTCTCAACGTGCACGATCCGATCACCCTCGATGCCGAGAGACCCAACGTCTGCCCGTTCCAGTTTCTCTCCAGCCATTGTCTTGATCGGGTATCGCCAGATTTCCGTGATCTTCATCGCCACCTCTCGCGTTTGGGCCGGCATCCCACCCTCCTAGCGCCCACGCCTGCCTCCACCTTGCCCGTCTACGGGCCGGGAGGAGGCAGAGCAGCGCGTTGTTGGGCACCAAGCCTCAATCTATTCCTCCATCACTACGTTCCACGGTCCATCCGCTTGAATGAAGAACACAGCATCCTCGTTGCCTTCCACCTTCGCCGTGTGCACCGCCTTGTTGGTCAGGGCAAAATACGCCCCTTGCCCTAGCTTGTACTCCTTGCCCTCCACGGTAAGCGTGATCGTGCCCGACACCACGGTGACGTAATGATCCGGGTCGTGATGATGTTTCGGCGTCGCCAGCCCGACTGGATACTTCAGAAAGAATCGGCTCGCGCCCTTTTCCATGTCGCCGGACACTAGAGCGGCGCTCACACCATTTCCCATGTCCTTCCACTTGAGATCGGCCTTCGTCACCACTACCGCCGAGCCGGTGCCGTCGGCCAGTAGCGGCGCCCCTGCCATCAGCGCCGCTCAAATCGAGATCACTATTGCGTGTTTGAAGTTCATTGACGTCTCCTTAGTCCTCTATCGTTGATCACGTACATCTTGTTTGCGAAAACGCATTCTATACCTCTCTTCGGCCTCCTTTCATGCCCAACGTTAGCAGTGATCCTCGGGGCTCCCGGCTTTGCAGCGCGTAGCGAACCCGCCGCGTTGTTCTCCGTAGGCTCTACTTCTAGATTGGCCACAGTTTCCCTGCCGTGCGGCCGTTCTTCCGCGCCATGTGCCATAATGATTTTCCAGATGGCGCCGGACACCCGCTTCGTCTGTTCTCCCTCGAGTATCAGCAACTGCACGTTCATGCCTCCGAGAAGCACATTTGCCGTGATCGGCTGGGTGTGAATCTGTGCCGTTGAGTCGGCGTCATGCAGGTCGATATAGAACCAAATGCCGTCATCGTCCGGATTTGGGACGCCAGATGTCCACCCTCCTATGTGTTCCGCTTTGTGCGTCTTGAATCCGTATGTGATCGACAATCGCAAAGGATCGGCCGCGTTGTCCGCGAAAATGCCTCCAGCTGGGGATAGTCGGGCTTCAGTTTCTCTATGTCTGCCGCGATGCTCAGAATCGTCTCGCGATGACTTGTGGCCGCTTCAGAATCGGCATGGGATAGAGCCAAGGGTAGAACAATAAGGATGCATGCGATCGCCACCTTTTTCATATCGTTCCTCTATCTTCTATGGCCAAACGTCCAAGGTCACCCACGCTCGCACGTGGCGCGACTCGTGCCGGAGCGAAGCGACAAGCACGCGGCGTGACGCCGAGCGCGAGGAGGAGCGAGGCGAGCTATTGGTCGGTGTACATCGACGCGGCGCTCTCGACGGAGATGAGTGCGAGTATCGGCGGATGACGTCCCGACCCCTCGTCGAGCATAGCCCGGACCACTTGTCGCAGCTTGAGGAGCCGGTACGGTTTGGCCACGTAGTTCCGGCCCTCCGTGAGCGTCAATTCCTTCCCCGCCCCCTCGGCGTGGTACCCACTGGCGTAGATGACCTTGAGCGACGGCTTCTCGGCCTGGAGTATCCGCGCCAGCTGCTGACCGGAGATCCCTTCGGGCATGACCATGTCGGTCAACAGCAGCACGATTTCGTGCTTGTGCTCCGCCCACACGGCGAGGGCCTCGGGGCCGTTGCCGGCGGACAGCACCCGATAGCCGAACCGCTCCAGCGCGAGGCGCCCAACTTCCATCACCGAGAGCTCGTCCTCGACCAACAGGATGAGCTCGCCCCGACCCCGCGATGGCGCTTCGGGCGACACCGCGCTCGTCGTAGCCGTCGCGGCTTCCGTGCGCGGAAGGAACACATGGAAGGTCGACCCCTTCCCGACCACGCTCTCGACCTCGACCCATCCCTGGTGTTGCTCCACGATCCCGAACACCGTGCTCAGCCCCAATCCGGTGCCCCGGCCCACCTCCTTCGTCGTGAAGAAGGGCTTGAAGATCCGGCTTCGGATCGCGGCGGGGATGCCTGTGCCGGAATCCCCGATCGACATGCACACCACGGAGAGGCGCTCAGCGTCCTCCGTCTGGCCCAGCAGGGCCGGACGCGCCCTCCGCTCGCCGCGTGTCCCGATCCGCATCTCGCCGCCCTCGGGCATGGCATCACGCGCATTGACCGCGAGATTGAGCAGCACCTGTTCAATCTTCCCCGCATCCCCACGGACGTGGAGCGGATCCGGCGCCAGATCCAGTTGCACGCGTACCTGCTCGCCCAGGATCCTCCGGAGCATCTTGGTGAGGTTCGACACGACCTCGTTCAGTTCCAGGGAGGCGCTGGTGATGACATGATGCCGACCGAACGCCAGCAGTTGACTCGTCAGGCTGGCCGCCCGGTTGGCGGCGATGGAGATCTCCGCCAAGGATTCGCCGATCTCCGGGGTGACCGCAGGATCCCCGTCCAGCAGCCCGAGATGCCCGATAATGGCGGTCAGGAGATTATTGAAGTCATGCGCCACGCCGCCCGCCAGCTGACCGACCGCCTCCATCTTCTGGGCCTGACGCAACTGCTCCTCGAGCATCCGCCGCTCGGTGATGTCGACGATGCTGCCGCGCACGACCGCGCGC
Organism: Verrucomicrobiota bacterium; assembly: GCA_027620105.1. Taxonomy (GTDB): domain Bacteria; phylum Verrucomicrobiota; class Kiritimatiellia; order UBA8416; family JAIOPI01; genus JAIOPI01. The sequence continues at coordinate 6,129 of JAQCIA010000105.1, forward strand.
CCCCCGATCTCCAAACGGAGCAGTCGCACCTCGCACAAATGGTCGCCACCCTCCGCATCGCGGTGCGTCCACTCGAAAACCGGGGTCTCGCCGGCGACCGCCCGACCGATCAACTCCCGCGCCTTATCAGCAGAGGGCCGTCCGTCGGGCTGCAGGGGTGGACTCAACTCCACCGGACCTAACTCCCGCAATGCGCAGGCCGGGAGCTTGAAGAGCCGCTCGGCCGCCGGATTCGCTTCGATGAACCGGCCGGTGCTGATGTCAAGCAGCGAGATCGCGTCTGGCGCGTGCACGATCAGCTGCCGAAAGAGCTCCTCGCTCTTCCGGAGTTCACCCTCCGCTGCGTCACGCAGGAGCTCGGCCGCCGCGCGGCTGGCGATGATACGCAGCATGTCCTGCGAGACCTGCGGGAGGGGCAGCGCCTCGTGATGCAGGATCACCAACAGGCCGAGCGCCCGTCCATCGGGGGTGAAGAGTGGGGTGCCGAGATACGAGTGTGCCCGCATCTCCACCAGACGTAAATCCGTCGGGAACTGCTCCGCCACATCGGCCGGGTAATAGCAGAGCGATTCTTTGAATACGTTCTCGCAGGGAGTGCCGGCGAGTCCGTACTCGAAGTTTTCCGCCAGGCATCCCTCCGACCAGACGGCAACGGTCCGCACCCTGACCGGCGAACCAGCGACGATGCTCCCGATGAAGGCATGGCGCACTTGCAGCGCTACGGCGAGCTCCCGGACGAGGGAAGGAAAGAAGTCCCCTTCCGCGATGTTGGTTCCCTTCAGGAGCACGTGCAGGACATGGCTGCGCCAAAGTCGTTGGGAATTGCCGTGAGTGGTCCTTGAGCGTGTTGTGAGATTGGCGG
>JAQCIA010000106.1 GCA_027620105.1 Verrucomicrobiota bacterium
GGATTGGCGAACGCGAACATCATCGCCAGGCCGACACCGATGATGAACGAGGCGTCGATCAGGCCCAGCAGCAGAAATACCTTGACCTGCAGCGAGTTGGTCAATTCCGGCTGGCGCGCAGCGGCCTCCAGAAAGCGGCTGCACATGATGCCAACGCCGATGCACGCGCCCGCGGCGCCGACGCCAATCATGAGGCCGATGCCGATGCCGGTATAGGCCTGGATCATGGCCATCATTTCAAGTTTTTCCATGGTTCTTCCTTTCCTGAGCGAGAGTCGTTTTTGGATTAGTGGTGTTCGTGCGCCATCGCGATGTACACGACGGTCAGCATCATGAAGATGTAGGCCTGTAATACGACGATCAGGATGTGAAAGATCGCCCAGCCCAGGCCGAGCACCGCAGCTGCCAGTGTACCGAAAATTCCGGTCGCCGCGAGCAGCCACAGCAGCAGGAAGATGATCTCGCCCGCGTACATGTTGCCGAACAGCCGCAGTGCGTGCGACAGCGGCTTGGACACGTACTCGATGAAGTTGAACAGCAGATTGGCCGGCCACAGCAACGGATGCGAACCAAAAGGCACGCAGAACAGTTCGTGGATCCAGCCGCCCAGACCCTTGGCGGAGATCGAGAACCAGATCATCAGGAACCAGACCGACAGCGCCAGCGCGAAGGTCGTGTTGACGTCCGCCGTGGGTACGGGACGCCAGGTATGGATGCCGAACAATCCGAGCGCGCCGGCGATGAAGTCGATGGGCAGGAAATCCATCGCATTCATCAGCAGCACCCAGACGAACACGGTAAGCGCCGCGGGCGCAACGAACCGGTGGCGGTCGCCGTGATGGAAGATGCTCTTCACCTGGTCGTCGATGAACTCGAAGGTCAGCTCGACGAACGCCTGGCGCCGGTTCGGCACCCCGGCGGTCGCGCCGCGCACGATCCACCACATGACGCCGATACCGAGCACGCCCAGCACCAGCGCCGTGACCATGGAATCGACGTTGAGCGACCAGAAACCGCCGTCGCCCACCGGCTTGGTGAGGAAGGTCAGGTGGTGCTGGATGTAATCCGCGGCGTTGAAATCTTTACCGGAAGCCATTCAATCTTGCTCGCGTACAAAAAACGCCATGCCGAATAGCAGGACCGTGACGATGAACGATCCGAAAAACGCGGGTGCGACGACCCCGTGGTACGTCGCCAGCACCAGCCACAGCAGGAGCACGATGAGACCGAGCTTGACGCCTTCGGCCACCAGCGCACGGACCAGGACCTCCGCTGCGGACTGCGCTTTCCCCTTCGATGCCACCACCGCAGAAATCCATCCGGCGCATATGCTGACCGCACCACCCAAGGCTGCGGACAGCGCGCCGTCGACTCCGGCCAGAATCCCCCCGGCGAGCGTCAAGGCAGCAGTCGCGAACAACTGCCACCGCAACACGGTGTAAACCGGCTTGCGCAGGAGGCCCAGACTGGCGTTCACGCTCCAGACACCCTGCAAAGCCGCGCGATTTTAACGGGTTGCACCAAGTATGGTCAACGCATTGCGCCGCACCAATTGCCTTGTGTCATGTTCAGCGGAGCTTCTTGAGAATATGGTCCAGGTGATCGAGGCCCGAGTAGTGCACGATCACTTTGCCCCCGCCCTTGCGACCGGCGCGAATTTCCACGGTCGTGCCCAACCGCCCGGACATGTCTTCCTCCAGTCGGCGAAGGTCGCGGTCCGCGGCCTTCGCCGTGCGGCGCGCGCCCTGGCCACGCAGCATCCTGGCCACCAGTGCCTCGGTTTCGCGCACCGACATGCCGCGCGCCGCCACCCTGTTCGCCGCCTCGATCTGGCGCGCGCCGTCGAGCGCGAGCATGGACCGCGCATGCCCCATCTCCAGTACGCCCTCCATCACCATGGCCTGCACGGGCTTGGCCAGGCGCAGCAGCCGGAGCAGGTTGGTGGTGGCGCTGCGGGAACGCCCTACGGCGTCGGCCGCCCGCTCGTGAGTCATGTGGAATTCGTCCACCAGCCGCTGCAGCCCCGCGGCCTGTTCCATGGGATTGAGGTCTTCCCGCTGGATGTTCTCGATCAGCGACATGGCGAGCGCGGATTCGTCGGGGACGTCGCGGACCAGCGCCGGGATTTCCTGCAAGCCGGCCAGTTGTGCGGCGCGCCAGCGCCGTTCGCCCGCGATCAGCTCGTAGAGGTCGCGATCCAGTGGGCGCACAAGCACAGGTTGCATCACTCCATGCGACTTGATCGACGCGGCAAGCTCGGCCAGGGCCTCCTGGCCCATGCGCGTGCGCGGCTGGTACTTGCCGGGGCGGATGCTGCCGACGGGCAACGTGGTCTGCGAATCGCGCGGCGCTTCGCCCGCGCCAAGCAGCGCGTCCAGACCGCGTCCCAACCCCTTCGGCTTGCTCATGATTTGTGCCTCGAATGTTTCATGCGGGCGCCGCCCGCCCGACGCGCTCCCGCTCGAGCACTTCCTCGGCCAGCGCCAGGTAGGCCTGCGAGCCTTTCGATTCCGGGTCCCACAGGACTGCCGGCGTGCCGTAACTCGGCGCTTCCGCGAGGCGGACATTTCGCGGCACGATGCTGCGATAGACCTTTTCGCCGAAATGCGCTTCGAGCTGATCCGATACCTGCAGCGCAAGCGTGTTGCGCGCGTCGTACATGGTGCGCAGAAGCCCGGCGATTTCGAGGTTTGGATTGAGATTCGCGCGCACGCGCTTGATCGTGCCGACGAGATCCGACAGACCTTCCAGGGCGTAGTACTCGCACTGCATCGGGATCAGGACCGACTGCGCCGCCACCAAGCCGTTGAGCGTCAGCAGCGAAAGTGAGGGCGGGCAATCGATGAACACGAAATCGTATTCGTTCTCGACGGCGCCGAGCGCCGACTTCAGGCGGCTCTCGCGGTTCTGCAGTTCCACCAGCTCGATTTCGGCGCCGGCGAGATCCCGGTTGGCGGGCAACAGGTCGTAGCCGCCGCGCTCCGCGCGCGTGCGGATATTGGCGATCTCTCCCAGGCCGAGCAGCACGTGATAGACGGTGCGCGCGGCGGCGCGCTTGTCGACGCCGCTGCCCATGGTGGCGTTGCCCTGCGGATCGAGGTCGATGAGGAGCGTGCGCTGGCCAATCCGCGCCAGCGCCGCCGAGAGATTGACGCTGGTGGTCGTCTTGCCGACGCCACCCTTCTGATTCACCACCGCGATGACGCGCGCCATGCTCACGCGGCGCAGCGACACAAGACGAGGTGCCGCTCCGCGTCGAGTTGCGGAACCCGCAGGCGGCGCACGTCGCGGCATTGCGCATCGGCGGGAACGCGCTGCAATTCGGCGATGGGCATTGCGCCTTTCATCGCTGCCAGGACGCCTCCCGGCACCAGCAGGTGCCGGCACGCGGTGATGAACGCGGCGAGTTCCGCGAAGCCGCGCGTGATTACGCACGCGAATGCTTCCGCCGGACGCCAGACCTGCACGCGCCCGATGTGTACCTCGGCGTTGGTGAGCTGCAGTTCGATCACCGCTTGCTGCAGAAACGCAGCCTTCTTGTGGTTGGCGTCGTTGAGCGTAACGCGGCGCGCGGGCTCGGCGATGGCCAGCGGAATTCCGGGCAGGCCAGCGCCCGAGCCAACGTCGGCCAGTGTTCCCGCTGGCAGGTGGCGCAGCACGGCGAGCGAATCAAGCAGGTGGTGACTGATCATCTTGTCTGCATCGCGAATCGCGGTCAGGTTGTAGGTCTTGTTCCACTTCGCGAGCAGTTCGAGGTAGTCGAGCAACTTGTCCTGCGCGCCCGCAGGCAAGGAAAGACCCAACGCGTCGAGTCCGCTTTGCAGTGTGGTCAAGCGCGACGTCATGCATGCTTTTTCTGCGGCTGCGCGCCTCTTTTCAGATGCACCAGCAGCAGCGAAATCGCCGCGGGTGTCATCCCCGAGATGCGTGCCGCCTGCCCCAGGGTCTCCGGGCGCTGCGACTCGAGCTTTTGCTGCGCTTCCTTGGACAACCCACGCACGGCCCGGTAATCGATGTCTGTTGGCAGGGTCAGTTCTTCTTGCTGCGCGTACCGGGCAACTTCGCCTATTTGGCGGTCGATATACCCCCGGTATTTGGCCTGAATCTCCACCTGCTCAGCGACTTTCTCATCGCCGACGCCAACGCCGGCGTTATGAAATGTCATAAGTGAGCGATAACTAACTGACGGGCGACGGAGCAGCGCGGCATAGGAGTATTCCCGTTCGATGGGTTGGCCCAGAACGCGAATCGCTTCGTCGTCCGACAGGATGCTCGGCCTCACCAAGAGTTGCTCCAGCCTGTCCTGCTCCAGAGAGATGGCGTCGCGCTTCGCGGAGAAAGCCCGCCAGCGGATATCGTCCACCACACCGAGCCGCCTCCCGATTTCTGTCAACCTGAGATCCGCATTGTCCTCGCGCAGCATCAAGCGATACTCCGCCCGGCTGGTGAACATCCGGTAGGGCTCCGACACACCGCGTGTAATCAGGTCGTCGACCAGTACGCCCAGGTACGCCTCGTCGCGTCGCGGACACCATGCTGGCTCGCCGCGCACCTGCAATCCCGCGTTGATGCCCGCCAGCAGGCCCTGCGCGGCGGCCTCCTCATATCCCGTGGTTCCATTGATCTGGCCTGCAAAAAACAACCCGGGGACAGACTTGGTTTCCAGCGAGGATTTCAGCTGGCGCGGGTCGAAGTAGTCGTACTCGATGGCGTAACCAGGGCGCAGGATGTGCGCTCCTTCGAGACCCCGGATGGAGCGCACCAGCTCGAGCTGTACGTCGAACGGCAAGCTTGTCGAGATGCCATTCGGGTAGATCTCATGGGTATCCAGGCCTTCCGGCTCGAGGAAAATCTGGTGACTTGCTTTGTCGGCGAAGCGATGGATCTTGTCTTCAATCGACGGGCAATACCGTGGGCCGATACCCTTGATGACCCCGGTGTACATGGGCGAACGATCAAGCCCGCTGCGGATCAGGGCATGCGTGCGTTCATTGGTGTGGGTGATCCAGCAGGGTCGCTGGGGCGGATGCTGCTCCCTCTTGCCGAGGAATGAGAAAACGGGTTCAGGCACGTCGCCCTGCTGCAGCCCCATCACGGTGAAATCAATCGTCCGCCCATCAAGGCGCGGAGGTGTCCCGGTTTTAAGTCGACCTACTGGCAGTTGCAGATCCCGCAGGCGCGCGGCAAGCGTCACTGCAGCAGGATCCCCCGCCCGGCCCGCTTCGTAACTCTCCAATCCGACGTGCACCCGCCCGGCCAGGAAAGTCCCCGCGGTTAGCACCACCGTGCGCCCCCTGAAGCGAATGCCCAGTTGGGTTACTACACCCGCAACGCGATCGCCTTCGAGCAGAATGTCGTCGACTGCTTGCTGGAACAGGGTCAGGTTCGGTTGGTTCTCCAGCCGATGCCGAATGGCACGGCGGTAAAGAACTCGGTCCGCCTGGGCGCGCGTGGCGCGCACCGCCGGACCCTTGGACGAATTCAGGGTGCGGAACTGGATTCCGGCCTCGTCGGTGGCCAGGGCCATGGCGCCCCCCAATGCATCGATCTCCCTTACGAGATGCCCTTTCCCGATCCCTCCGATGGAGGGATTGCAGGACATCTGGCCCAAAGTCTCGATGCTGTGCGTGAGCAGCAGGGTAGAGCAACCCATGCGGGCGGCCGCAAGTGCGGCTTCGGTGCCAGCATCACCGCCTGCTCCTCCACCTACACCGAAATCTCGAGGGAAATCCATCGCAGCCCTGGGAAAGGCCGCAATGATACGTGATGGTTTCACGTGGAACCACGGCTTCGCATCCAGACGGTGTTGTTTCACGTGGAACATAGTCTAACGGCATAATGCTGCGTCGCAGCAAACAAAGGCACATGAGAGAATCGCTGCCCTTTTTCCTGTCTCCCCATGATTTCCTTCGCACGGTACTCGACACTGCTGGCACTCCCAGAGGTTAAGCAGGCCTTTCTCAGCTCATTCCTGGGAAGAATTCCTATTGGAATCGCGGGGTTGGCGATTCTTCTGCTCGTCCAGGACGTCGCTGGATCCTACGCTCTGGCGGGAGTAGTCGGCGCGAGTTACGTCGTCGGACTCGCTGCGGCCGCACCGCTGTTCGGGCGGCTGATCGACAGAATCGGCCCGCGCCGTGTCCTGACTGTCTGCGCATTTCTCTATCCGGCGACGCTGCTTGCCCTGATTTTCTCTTTGATAAGCGATGCGCCCATTGCGATGACTCTGGTGTTTGCGGCAGTGGCGGGCGCGAGCTTTCCGCCGGTTACAGCTTGCCAACGCGCCTGGCTGCGCCAGCAACTTGGCGATGACGAGTTGCTCACCGCCGCACTTTCGCTGGACGCGATGCTGGTAGAGCTGGTGTTCATTGCCGGGCCGCTGCTGGTGGCAATCCTGGTCGCGTTGTTCTCGCCGGCGGCTGCTGTTGCCGCCGCGGCAATTTGCGGACTGGTCGGAACGCTGCAATTCCAGGGCACGCGCGCCCTCGCGACATGGCGCGTGACAGCGCAATTCGCCGGGACTCGTCTCGGCCCATTGGCCGAGCCGGGATTCGCGGTGCTATTGGGGCTCGTCACCTGCTACGCCTCGGTTTTCGGGCTGGTGGAAATCGGCGTGACCGCCTACGCGGCGCAGGCGGGTCAACCCGCGCTTGCCGGAGTCCTGCTGGCTGTCATGAGCGTGGGCAGCGCGATCGGCGCGCTCCTCTATGGAAGTCGACGCTGGCACACTACTCTTGCGCGCCAGTTCGCCTACTCGCTCGCTTTCATGGGTCTCGGAATCGTGCCCCTGGCGCTACATTGGAATCCGGTGCCTTTCGGCGCGTGGTGCGTGATCGCCGGTGTTGCCATGACGCCAACGCTCATCATTCAATCCACGCTCGTAATCAAGACGGTGCGAGCGCAGTATGCGACGGAGGGATTCACCTGGTCGGCCACTGCG